>CALUSA010000019.1 GCA_944323275.1 Candidatus Gastranaerophilales bacterium | reverse complement strand
CCCGTAATGATGAACGCTTCAGAATGACAATTGATTTCGGTGGGCACGCATTATGGCTTTGCCCACCCTACATTACTTTTCTTTCATTTAATCGCAAAAAAGAAAGAAAAGTATCAAAGAAAAAATTTATACCTATAATTTATGTTCCAAAGCCTATTGTTTTCTATTTCCAAATATCATCTTTTTATGTACTCAAGCAAGAAAAGAAAAACATTCTCTATTAAAAGAGCAATGCGTATTTGTAATATCATAGTGAATTCGTGAAGCAATTTTGCACGTTTCGCTAGTCTTTGTTCCGGTCAACGGCAAAAGAAGGCAACCCCAGACGGCTTACAAAGTAAGCCGTGATGTTACAAGCTAATCAGACAAAAGTATTAATAAAACAAAATCATGCAGACGTTCACAATTCTTAGATTTGATTTTACTGTTCTAAACGTTTATCATAAAAAAATGATACAAATAGATTCAAAATTAATAGAACAAGCGGTTTATAACCTGTGTATTAAAGCCAATACAAGTTATGACAGCAGTTTGTATAATCTTATTTTAAAAAAATACGAGTCTGCATTTTCTGCTGAAGATAAAATAAAATATTCCAATATTTTAAAAAATATCAAACTTGCATTTGATACGAAAAGACCGTTGTGTCAGGATACGGGGCAGGTTATTGTTTTTATCAAAGCAGGGCAAAATGTTGCTGTTGAAAACGGGTTTATTATTGATTCAATAAACGAAGCGGTAAAAAAAGCCTACACCCAAAATTTTTACAGAAAATCGGTTGTTAAAAATTCGATATTTAACAGAATAAATACACAAACAAACACCCCTGTTTTAATATATACGGATATAATCAAAGAAGATATTATATCAATTGATTTGATGATAAAAGGCGCAGGGTCGGAAAACTGCAGTACAATAAAGATGTTCAAACCTTCTGCAAACAAATTTGACATTTTTGATTTTATAAAAGATACGGTTGTTTCTGCAGGTGAAAAAAGCTGTCCGCCGCTGGTGCTTGGCATAGGCGCAGGCGGAACAATGGAATACGCTTCAATATTATCCAAAAAATCGTTTTTTCATAACGAAAATTTTGACGAACAAATTTTTATACAGGAGCTGAAAGAATATCTAAAAGACTGTTCTGATAACATTTTAGATATTCATTTAATGACCTCGGCAACGCACATCGCCTGTATGCCGGTAGCTGTCACCGTCAATTGCCACAGCACAAGACATGCCTCTTGCCGCATATCCGCTGCTGGAATTGAATACTTAAACAATAATGCCAAATATCAGGATATTGATTTTGAATATAGCGGGGTGACTGAAATTTTTGCTTCTGATATTGAAAAGATAAAAAGCCTGAAAAAGGGCGAAAATTTTTTATTAACCGGAGAAATTTATACGGCAAGAGATGCGGCGCATAAAAAATTTAAAGAATATTTTAATACACATGGCAAATTGCCTCTGGATTTTGAAAATAAAATTATATTTTACGCAGGTCCTTGTCCGGCTGCAGACGGCGAAATCCTCGGACCAACCGGACCTACAACCTCGACCAGAATGGATGAATACTGTGATTTGATGTATTCAAACAAACTGCTTGCCACCATAGGTAAAGGTGAAAGAACCGGACAAGCCGCTGACATAATTAACCGTTATAACGGAAAATATTTTACCGCACAGGGCGGTATTGCGTGTTTGCTGGCAAAGTGTGTTAAATCAAACGAAATAGTTTTTTATGAAGAACTCGGCACAGAGGCTGTAAGAAAACTGTATGTTGAAAAACTTCCGTTAAAGGTTGTTATCTGAAATTCAGCTTTGCCTGACAGCACAAAGATTTAATTTTTTTTGAGATATACTAAAGATTATGCTCAATATCGATTCACTTTTAATAGAAGATTTTTATAAAGAAAACAAAGATTTTTTTATAAACGCACGTGTGCAGAAAATTCAACAGCCTACACGCCGTGAAATTATTTTGTTTTTGCGCAGCAATGCAGAATCCCGCAAGCTTTATATAAACATAAATCCCGAGTTTTATCATCTTTGTTTTATGAGCAAAGAAAACGAGATGAAACGTGATATCCAAATTCCCAAACAACCGCCGATGTTTTGTATGCTGCTGAGAAAACATCTTGAAGGTGCAAAAATTTTAAGCGTACACAAACCCGAGTTTGAAAGGATTATTGAGCTTAATTTTGAAAATTACAATGAACTCGGCGACAAAATAGAAGAATGCCTTAGCATTGAACTGATGGGCAAACACAGCAATATCGTATTATACAATGCGGACAACAATATTATACTGGGCTGTGCACACAATGTCGGTGCGGAAAAAAGCAAAGAAAGAGAACTCTCAGGCGGACTGCCGTATATTTATCCGCCCAAACAGGACAAAAAAAATCTCTTGATGACACGCTCTGACCATTTTTTATCTCACCTTAAAAAATCACAATTGCCTGTAAAAAAAGCTTTATCGGACAGGTATTTCTGTTTATCTCAGGCTGTTTGCGAAGAAATCTGCAATTTTCATAAAATTAACCCGCTGCAAATTGCCTCGACTCTCACGGACGAACAGACAAAAATTATATTTGTCGCTTTGCATGAGTTTCTTGCAAATAACAACAGAAAATATTCCCTGAGTGCGGATTTTTCTAAATACTCATGCGTCAGCAGGCTTGAAAAAAATTATGACAGTATAAACAATCTGATAGATGACTATTTTGCTTTTAATATAGAAAAATCTCTTGCCTGCAGTCTGAAAACGTCTTTAAAAACACGCCTCGGCAAAGAAATAAAACGATTTGAAAACACTCTGAACAATCAGCAAAAACAGCTGGATAAAAAAGAAAAAGCCGTAGACTATATGAAAAAAGGAAATTTGCTTACCGCAAATTCTTACAGAATAAAAAACGGAGAAAAATCCGTAACTCTAACTGATTTTGAAACAGGCAAAGACATAGAAATTCAACTTGATGAAAATTTGTCGGCAATAGAAAACGCCCAAAGATATTTTAAGCTCTATAACAAAATAAAAAGAGCCTGTGAAATTGCACAGAAAATGGCGCAGGATACAAAAGAACAAATTTTGTATAACAAACAGCTGCTGTATGATATCGAAAACACGGATTCCCTTGCAGAATTAAAAGAAATTGCCGAGGATATTGAACCGGAGATAAAGCCCTCACCATCTAAGAAGAAAGAACTGAAATTAAATATAATGAAGCTTGATATAGACGGTTTTAAGGTTTACATCGGCAAAAATAACAAACAAAACGACTATTTGTATTCAAAAATATCTTCGCCTGACGATGTGTGGTTCCACACACTGAACACACCCGGCTCGCATATAATTGTAAAAACCCACGAAACCAAAAAAGAACTTAAAGACGAAACAATACTTAAAATAGCAAAGCTTGCAAAAGAATACTCTACGGCAAAAAGTTCTACAAAAATTCCTGTTGTGTACACTTTAAGAAAATATATAAAACGTCCTAACAACACAAAGTCAGGCTTTGTTGTTTACAAAAACGAAACAGAAATTGTTGTGGATTAAAATAAAAAACAAATCCGCAGACCGGTTTGTTGAGAATAGTCTTATTTTTTGCACTGCGGTTAAGTTTTGTAAAATAAATACTATACTGATAGCAAAAAAAATTATTATAATGTATTACATAATTAAATTGTTTTATACAAATAAACATGAGAAAAGAGAGTGTATATGAAAATTCATCCTATTTCCAACGGTCACATCAGTGTTTTAGCTGCAAAAAATTCCGCACCTGATGAGGTCAACAAAAATCATAGCGTTGCAAACAAAAATTTTGAACTTCCTTCTTTCAATATGATGGCAGCAAATATGCCGCTTAAGTTTGTGTCCTTCAAAAGTACGGCTGCCGCAAAATCAATTCAAGAATTAAACGACAAATATGTAAAGGAAATAAATGACGCAAAAGCAGAGCTTGCAGTTTTACAGAATCCCAAGGACAATCCTGCAGTAAAAAAAGCTCAGGAAGAAAATGACTTTTATGATGATTTTGAAAAAAACGGCTCTAAATATTATAGCGAAGCGCAAGATGCGGCAGACAGAGCTAAAAGGTCTTGGAAAAACAGGCATAACGCAATCTACCGTCTTTTTCACTCCGGAGAATTAAGCGATTTGCAAGATGCTAAATTTGCATCTTATAACAGAATGAATAACAGATACTGGGATATTCGAGATAGATATGATTTGAATAAAAACTTAATAGAAAGTGCACAACAAAATGAAACTGCACGATTGAAGCGCATTAACGATTTAAATGAACTGATTGCCAAAAACGAAAAACTTATTGATTATGCAGGGCTTCAAAAAACAATCAACGACATGCTAAACGGCAAAGGCGGGCTTGAAGAACGTATCGCCGGCTACAAACAGGTAAAAAGCAAAATAAGACAATTTGTTGAAAACATTAAAAATGCCAAAGACAATCCGGACGGTTATGTTCAGCCTTGTGTAATTTTGTACGGAGCCACCGGCACCGGCAAATCGACATTTTTGCATGCTATAGAATCAATGAATCTTGATAACGTTGCAATAATCAGATTTAACGAGGATCAGAGTACTCCGTTTATGGACAGATTCAGAACAGCAATGAACGAGGCAAAACAAAGATATTTGAACACGCAGCAGCGTACAATTCTGCTAATGGATGATGCAGAAAAATACTTTGCTATGTCAGAATCCGACGCAAAAGCACATTATGCCGACGAACTCGATGAGGATGATCTTGAACGTTTAAGAACAATTAATGCAAACGGCACAAACAGAAACGTAAAAGATTTTAAAGCCATACTCGACGAACTTGCAATGATTCCTACTGACGACGAGGACAGAAACTCTTACAAGTCCGCAATGAGTATTTTTATAACCACAAATCACCCTAACATAATTGACAGACAGCTTATAAAAAGACCTGAAAAAATGGACGCCTACCATGTCGGACCGGCAAAAGGCGAGGATTTGATTGCTGTTGTTAAATTTTACTTTAAAGACAAAATTTCAGTACTTAACCAGATAAAAATGTTCAAAGACCGTCCTGACAGAGATGCAGCAATAGACGGTTTAAGCGGAATATCCTTAGATGCTAAAGAATCAATTAAAGAAATGTTTAGACAGGGCAAAGCCGATATTTATTCAATAGACATTGATGACATTGATTTTGATGCGTTAACCGAGGATATTCAGCCTAACACAGAAGACGGTGCTTATTCTAACGTAATGATTAAAACGATTGCAAAAAATGCTTTTTCAAATTACCTTACCGACCCTGAAAACTCATTTGTTCAACATTTTTACGATGAACTTGAAAATACCGCAAGAGATATAGAGCCGCAAAGATATGCCGGCTATCTTGACTCTGCCAAAAATGTAAACCTCTATAAAGACAGAAAAGAGAAAAATCTTGATGACGAATACGAGTTCGTTAAAATGCTAAACACAAACAATAAAGGTTTACTCAAAAAAGAAGCTAAAAAGAATTTAAACTCATATATTCAAGACATGAGGGTTAGAAAAGAAAATCTTGATGACAAGAAAAACATAGGTAATATTTCGGAAACCGAATGCGATGAACTCAAGGTTCTCAACGGACTTTTGTCCTACGTTGACGCCCCGCAAAAAGTTAAAGAATATTTAAGAACTCACAAACCTAATAATTTCATATAGTCAACTGACCCCGATAACTTATTGAACGGGCGCATAAAACAAGTTCAAGTATCATATTATACCCCGGGCACCCGCAACAAGTACATGTGGTCACTTCCGTAAAACTGATAACTTATGCGACCTCGCTACCTCTCATAAATAGCCACAGGCATATTTACTCGGCAGAGTGTACACCACTTCTAAAAGCAAGGTCCCACTCAGACAAATAATAAGACATGAGTTGTGAAATATGAAAATTCAAAAACTTGAAACCAACTATCAGGTAAAAAAACCGGAGCTTTCTCACTCCGGTTTAAAACCTTGTGCCGGTAAAAAATTACCACAGCAAAAAACTTCTTTTACATTAAGTACCAAAAATGCTCTACCGTTTTATACGGTATCGTTTGCCAGAAGAATAGAAAAACAGCAAAACGATAATGTTGAAGAAACAAACCTGAAACAACAGGCTGCAGTTTTACTGGATATTGTTAATAAAGATTTGGAAAAGTTTTACAATGTAAATATTGATAAATCATACTGCGAAAATCGCTGCAAAAAAGCATTAAAAGCATACTTTCCTTTCCCCCCCTCGCCGCACGAAGTTTTTGACTGTGTCAATAATAGTTTTGCGCAGTTTTATACACTGAAAGGGGAAAAGGCTCAAATTGAAAAAATAGCTTTCCAGCTCAATGAATTTTTAAACAGTTATATTAATGCTTTTACCCCGAAAGATATTGAAAAATTTAAAAAACAGGCAGCTGATTTAAAGGCTGATTTACAAAAAGATATAGCAGCCGCAGAAGCCTACGATGATAACGCAGAAACAAGAAATTATGAAAATAAATTCATAAAAAACATCAAAGAACGATGGTTTGTAAAAAATTTATTAAAATCTAAAACCATAGTTTATAATGCCGCACTGGACGTAATTAAATCGTATTATCAAAAAAGAGGCAAAATTGATTATATAAAACACGCAAACTACAAAGCCGTTGTTGATTTTCTGGAAAAAATAGAAAAATCGGCTGACACTGCAACACAGCCGACAACAGTACCGAAAGTTTCTCCAAAGCTGCAGCCTTCAACGGAACAGCCTTTAACTGATGTCCCTGTTACAGTGCTTACGCCAAAGACAGAGCCAAAATTACAACCGTCACAACCTGCTTCAAATCCTATGACGAAAAAACCCGAACAGCCAAAACCCGACAAACAAAAAGCAACACCCCAAAAAGGACCCCAACAGACTGCAAAAACACAAGAAACGAAATCAAAGGCTAAATTACAGCCCGAAAACAACACCGCCTCACAAATAAAAGAAGGCATTGAAGATACCGCCGCAGAAATAAAAAAAGGAACGACGCAAACAACCGCCAACCCCGTCACAAATGCAGCGGATTACAGCCTTTTAGAAGAATACGAAGCAAAATTAAAAGCTCACAAAGATTTTGTTAAAACTCTGCAGGGCAGAAAAAGAACACCCGAAGAACAACAACAGGAAAAAGATTTAAGAAAAGCATGGCTTGTGATTAAAGAACAGGCGAGAAAAGACAATGTAAGCTTTGTCAGAAAAAAACAGGAAGCTGACTTTTCTCAAGACCCTGTTAAAAATAAACAGGAAAAACTCGACTACCTGAACAAAGAAGTCTTAGGCAAAATGCAGGTGTCAGAAGCCTCTGCATTAGACGGGCTTGAAATGTTTGAACAGTTTGCTCAAAGATATGTTTTTCCTAACGGGCAAAAAAACTATGACCTGATGGCGGAAGATATTATGTTTCGTCCTAAAGAAGAATTAACAGACAGATTATTGAACAAATTTATTGACGTGTGGTCAAAAATTTCTCAAAAAGATGATACAAAATACAAGGATAACGAAACTTTAAGAGCTGTTCTTGTTAAATTTTGCGAGGGGACAAAAAACGCAAAAGAAGAAACTATCTTAAAAGGTCTGGCTTTACTTAAAAAGCTGACCAATCAAAAAGACGATGTACAAAGGGTTGAATACACTCTGCTAAAAGCCACTGACGCTCAGTACAAAGACAGTGTTAAAATTCAACAGGCAATAGATGATTTAAAACAATACGTCAAAGATTGTCCACAATATTACAATTTGCCATAAGACAGGTGATTTTAAGTTATGTAAAATCGTGTTTTTTAATTAGCAACAAAATTTGTTCAGATGATTTACAATTACAGTAACCGGGAATTATTTTATGCCAATTTCTGCAATAAATTTTAATAAGTTTTATAACTACGGCGTGCAAAAGCCGCAGCAAACCGCACAACCAGCTGCGCCTGTTACACAGCCTTTTGTTCCTGCAAAAGAACCCGAAAAAAAATACAATATTAAAAAAATCTCCCTTATGGCTGCAGGGGCAATTGTTTTACTCGGTTTAATAATAAAACGCAAAGCTGTTTTAAATTTGTTTAAAAAAGCAGAAAAAACAATTCCCGAAAACAACACCGCCTCACAAATAAAAGAAGGCATTGAAGATACCGCCGCAGAAATAAAAAAAGGAACGACGCAAACAACCGCCAACCCCGTCACAAATGCAGCGGATTACAGCCTTTTAGAAGAATACGAAGCAAAATTAAAAGCTCACAAAGATTTTGTTAAAACTCTGCAGGGCAGAAAAAGAACACCCGAAGAACAACAACAGGAAAAAGATTTAAGAAAAGCATGGCTTGTGATTAAAGAACAGGCGAGAAAAGACAATGTAAGCTTTGTCAGAAAAAAACAGGAAGCTGACTTTTCTCAAGACCCTGTTAAAAATAAACAGGAAAAACTCGACTACCTGAACAAAGAAGTCTTAGGCAAAATGCAGGTGTCAGAAGCCTCTGCATTAGACGGGCTTGAAATGTTTGAACAGTTTGCTCAAAGATATGTTTTTCCTAACGGGCAAAAAAACTATGACCTGATGGCGGAAGATATTATGTTTCGTCCTAAAGAAGAATTAACAGACAGATTATTGAACAAATTTATTGACGTGTGGTCAAAAATTTCTCAAAAAGATGATACAAAATACAAGGATAACGAAACTTTAAGAGCTGTTCTTGTTAAATTTTGCGAGGGGACAAAAAACGCAAAAGAAGAAACTATCTTAAAAGGTCTGGCTTTACTTAAAAAGCTGACCAATCAAAAAGACGATGTACAAAGGGTTGAATACACTCTGCTAAAAGCCACTGACGCTCAGTACAAAGACAGTGTTAAAATTCAACAGGCAATAGATGATTTAAAACAATACGTCAAAGATTGTCCACAATATTACAATTTGCCCTAAGACAGGTGATTAAAATATATGAAAATAAGCCGGATAAATATTAACAGCACTCAAACTCAAAAGCCGAAATATCAAGACCCCAAAAATCTTCGGACTACAGCCCCGACCCCTGAGCGCACGACAAATCTTTCCGTAATAAGTTTTTGTGCTGCAGGGCTTAACAACGTTAAAAACTTCAATTTTAACAATAATTCTTGCTTTAATGCCAAGGACGAACTTTTTTATGTACCCGAGGGTTACAATAAAGAAAAAGATTATATATACACAAATCTGACTCAGCCGCTTTTACAGGGAAATAACTCTGCCCAAACGCCTGTTTCGCCGTTTTTTGTAGTACATGTAACAGATAAAAAACTTAAAACAAATATAAAAAATCGCCTTGTTGAAGATCTTTCGGCTAATTGCAATATTATAGAGCCGGACGGAAAAATAACACCCGAAAATTTTGGCACAAAACTGCCTGAAATATTAAAACAGTCCAAAACAAACTATCTTAAAACAGGTAAAAGAAGTGTACTTGTGCTTGACAATATTGAAAATTACATCGGCAAAGATAACTACAAAAATGTTATGTATGTTAAATCCATTGCTGATTACTGCTCAAGAATTCCGCTGAAATCCTCTGACGACAACGCTGCTTTAACAATACTGTCTTTTTCGGACAATCCTCTGTTAATTGATGAGGAAATTATTTACAGACCGGAAAAAACATATTCCGTAGCTTTTGCACCGATGCAAAGCAGAGAAATTCAATCCGTTCTAAAAAAAGAAGTAACGAAGCAAGAAAAATTTCTTTCTTCGCTAAAAGATATGTCTGAGTTTGACTTAAAATTTGCAAATCTGCCTTTCCCAGCGTGGAAAACCCTGCAGACATTAAAAGTAAACGGAAAAATGTCCGGTTTAACAACAGGTTTTGATTATATTCCTTTTGAAACACTCGCTTTTTTTGCTGCACCAAACGAACAACTCGGGGCTTTTAGTTATGAACAGCTTCAAAATATTGTCAAAAATACGGGCTTCAAATACCTTGAAAATCCTCAAAACAAATTTTCTTCGATTCTTGCACAGCAAATTGCAAACACCAAAAGAGAAATATCGCCTGAAAGATTACGCAAAGAAATTGATTTAAAAAATTCCATAGAATTTAAAAAGAAAAAATCCGAAGAAGAAATTACAAGAATAAACTCACTGCTGAAGGTTATGAAGCTGGGGCTGGCAACTAAAGAACAAAAAACAGAACTTGCCCAAAGCTTGTTTGACAAAAAAGTAAGACGGATTTGTCTTGAAACAAAAAAAGAAACCTCTGACTTAACCGTGGACGAAACAAAAGAACTTGACGCACTGAAAACACTGCAGACAAAAGAACAAAATACAGTCAATGCAGAACTTAAACGGTTAAAAAATAATGTTGTCGCCGAACGCATAAACGAAATAGAAAACGGAAGATACAAATTTTCATACGGAGATAATGAAGATGATTATGTAAACCTTTATCTGGCTTCGTTCGGACACGACAAGTCAACCCTATGGATAGATTCCGATGAGGAGAGGAAAATAGAAATTGTTTCAGGATTTTTTGATGAAATAAAAAACAAATATCCGTTTATCAGTATTCAACACGCCGAGTTTCCTCTCGAGCCAAAATACGGCAAAAAATATATTGATACAGGACGTATAACTCTGGACAACAAACCTATATATAAAATTAATATGTAAAAATATGTAAAAAACTAAAAACAAAATGACAAAAAAATATCTGTAGTGTTATTAAATAAAAAAAACGAGGTAAAAATATGAGAGTAAGCTTTCCTAACTTTATGCAGCCGCATAATATAAGTTTTAAAAAGACAGGCAGTGATGACGAGTTTGTTAATGTACCGTTAATCTGGGATGCACAAGAGGACGAATTTATAAAAAGCTCATCTTCCGCTGTTTCTAAATCTCAGGATTTACCTGTTGCGCACGTGCCAAATTCTGCAGATACCCAAAAAGAAGGCTCTAAATTTTCTAAATTCAAAAAAAATGCAGTCGGCATAGGCGGAGCCATAGTGGCTGCACCCTCAGCCGTTACCTACACGGTTAAATCATACTCTGATGCAATCAATAACAGCAAAGAATCCATAGAAAACAGTATTGTTGCCCTCGGCGAAATTAAAGACAAAGCAAAAGAAATTTTCCGCAAAAACAAACCGGAAGATGAACAGGAAACAGAACTCCATTATACAAATGGCGAAGAAAGATTAGCTGATGCACACACACATGATGCGGCAGCAAATCCTTCCGAGGATACACCTGATATAACGGATAATGATGCTGTTCACACAACCGACGACAACCAGCCGGATAACGATTCGGAACACGATGATTCCGACTACGATGATGACGGTTATGACTACGATTTTGACGATGCATTAATGGGATAACAACTTTCCCGAATAATCCGTCCGTTAAGGCAAAAGCAGCTTAAATAACTAATAAAGAAAGCGAAAATTTTGATAAATCTGTACCCTAACAACAATTATTTTTCGTCAACAAGAAATTACGATAATACAAAACCTTATCAAAAAAAAGATTTTGTAAGAAATATTTTTGTGCCCGATGAGGCTGATATTATTGAACAATCTCTGCACAGCGGCGATTATGAGGTTGACGAAAACAATGTTTACGAAGCTTTTGGCAAACTGTTTGAAAATGCAAATATGTTCGATAAGGCAAAAATATTTTTTATCAAAAACTTTGAAAATCTCACACAAAAATCAGCCCCGCAAAATGAAATAAATGCTGCACGGCTTGACATAGACAGGGTAACACAAAAAGCTGACTCACTTGATATTGAGGCTTAACAATGAAAATAAACGGAATTTTTAAAAATCAATACATACCTAACTTTAAATCCGCCTCGCAGGATTATGCAAACCTCTCAGGTGAAAACGAATTAAAAAAATATAACAGAGAATATTGCGCCTTGCAAAACGAAAAAGCCGAAAAAGCTACCGAAGTGCAGGGTGTTATTTATAATACAGTGGAAACTCTTGCTGCTTACGGCAAATACAAAGCGGCAAAACTGCTTTTTAAAGAGATAGAAAACGAAGAAGAATTAAAAGAAGATTCCCGTCTGTACAACGCTATAGCTGGCGTTTATAAAAAAGAAAACGACCCGGCTAAAGCTGCGGAATTGTACGAAACAGCTTACAACCACGCCGACCGTTATAATTTAAAAGATTTTGTCAACACAGAAAAAAACTATATCGAAACTCTCTTATTGCTTAACCAAAATCAAGACGAGGCTATACAGGCTATCGGTAAAAGAAAAGATGTGTTTTCAAACCTTGCGTTTTTAGAGCTGGATTCTTTAAACAATTTGAAAAAAGGCGACACCCAAAAATCAAAAGACGAAATTTTATCAGCCTATTTTCTTGCAAAAAATAACAATATAATCTCTGATGACCTGTATTACAAAGCTGCGGTAATGTTCTGCGCAGAAGGCAATTACGAAAAAAGCAACGAAATCTGCAAAACAAGACTTGATAAATTAAATAAAGAAAAAAAGATTTATACCGTCGAATTTTTGAACTATCTGTCACTTCTGGGGATAAATAACGCAAACTGCGCAAAAGATGAAAACGATACCAAAATTGCGATTGATACTTTGCAAAATGCTCTCGATATTGAAAAAGCAATCCCCTCACCTTTGATTAGGGAAAATATTGAATACAATATTTTAAAACTGAAATTCAAAACTCCTGACAACTCTGTTTTAAAAGCTGCAAACGACTTTGTTGAATACAGCAAAAATAATTCCTTTAATAAAGAGTTATCCGCTTTAGCCGGTGACTATTGTGCAGCGCAGGGCAATAATGAACTTGCTTTAATTTATTATCAAAATGCAGAGGTTTTTGCAGAAAAAATCGACGAAATTAAATCCCCGGAACTTTTAGAACTGTATAACAAAATAATTGCCCTCGACCCTCAAAAAGAACCGGAGTATATTGAAAAAATAAGCAGTCTGCAGGATACAAAGGATTTGAGCACAAAACAGCTTATTGATGCTTTTGAATTTAACTTTAAAAAGAATGACAACGAACGCATAATGTCAATGGCTAACGCAACTATCAACAATCCTCAAAGCTCCGACCAAAGCAAGGAAATAGCCAGAACTTACAAACTTTTTGCAGGCATAGACAACGGTGATGATTTCAGAAATAATTTATCACAGCTTAATTCCAATCTCGAAAAATTATCAAAAATATACCGGACAGACAGACAAAATAAAATTTTGGGCAAACACCTTTACCGTTCTTATACAAGGCTGTCTTCAATAAACTACGATGCCTCGCAATATTACGATGCTGCAATTAACGCACAGAAGGCTCAAAATTATATTAATTTGATGAAGCCGACGGAAGAAGATTTAAAAAAATCAAAAATTTATTTAACTTTATTGTTCTACAAAGCCCATTCATATTGTTCGGCAGAGAGCAACTGCCTTGATTACTTAAAAATGCTTACGGGATATGATTCTTCGCAGATAAAATCAAAATCCGCACGCAGAATCATTGACGGCAAATCAGACACGGAAAGCCGTAAAATAGCAGCCGCTCTTGAAACTTTAGGAATAATTAATTTAAAAAACAAAAATTATAATGACGCAAAAAATTATTACAAAAAAGCTATTGATTTACGTGAAAATCTGCGGCTTAAAGATATATATCTCGCCAATGATTATGCGGCTCTTGCCAGAATTGCCATTGCAGGCTACTGGTCAATAAACGAAGACTTATCATCAAAAGAACTGCACAATAAATGTCTGAAAATACTAAAAGACAGATACCCTAACGAAATTGTGACAAGAGAAGAAGAAGAATTCCATAAAAAGTATTACGGTATAAAAATGGCTTCGATTTTCAAATATGTGCCGTTTCGTAATAAAGATTATATCCTCGACAATTTCAAATGCTTTAATAAGGAATTAAATATATGCGAATAAATCCTGTTGCTCCTAATCTCTTATACAAATCATACAATAATAAACAGCCCGCAGCCAACACCGCTGTTTCGTTGTCAACACCGCCTCAAATTACGCAATTAAGCGTTATGCCCCGATATTTTATAAGCTTTAAAGGTTACACAGAGGACAAAAATTTTCTTGAAAACAGCTCTAAAATTCTCCAAAATGCCATGAACAGAACAGCAGAAAATTATGCCTGCGGCAATTTGGCATTTGAGCAGGCTCTTGAGGTGCTGCAAGACCAATCCCCCGAAATGTACAAACAATTTCTCGGGCGCAAAGAACTTCTCAAAAACTACGAACAGGATTTTAACGTATTTAATGATACGGTGCTTGCCTCATTAAATCAGGTAAGACACGAGGGCAAATACTATACGGAATTTTGGGAACAAAACAGCACAACAGGCAATAAAAAAACAGCTGATATAATAAAACAGGCAGCAAACTCTCCAGACACTGACATAAACGAAACAATCAAAAATGCGTCCCGACAGGAATATCAAAAAATCAAAGATGCTCTTGTACTCGGCTGGTTTGAAAATGTATTGAATCAAAAAAACGAGAGTGTTTACGACGCAATCCTTGCCGACAACAAAAAAAATTACAAAGAGCTTGAAGAACTAATGGGAGAACGCAATGCAAAAAAATATTTTGACAGTTTGAACAACAGTTTTTACGAAGATTTTAACAAACGCACCATTGATAAAATTTTTGACAAAAAACTCGATAACAACAAAAAACAAGAGGGTTTTAACGAAATAGTTTCTTACATTGAAGAAGCTCTTTATAAAGATTCGCCGCAAAAAATCTCAGAAAATCTGAACAAAATTCTGCAGGTTCAGCAAAATTTTGATAAAGCGATAAACAAAGAGTCGCTTAACTACTTTAAACCCGACATAAAAAAACTCTACCAAATAGCAGCTGACAGCTGGGAAGAAAAAGAACTGCCGTTTTTAATCAACAATATGCTGAAAAAACAGATTTATAACATTAATGCGGAAAAACAAAATCCACGTATAAAAAATTTCCAGAACTATTCAGGACTTTCAATTGATGAAAAATATTTTGTTTCCCGTTATTATTCTTTAAAAGACAACAACTACGAAAACAACGACCTTTTGAAGATAATGATAGACGACAGGGATATAGACAACCCCGCCTCGATTATAGACGCTATCAGCCTGAAAATCGATAATGACACTGCCGTTTATTTTAAAAATCTCGACTCGTTTTTTGAATTGTTAGACTATCGCAGCAAAAATTCGCAGGTAGATATCCCCGAAAGAATAGTGCGCAACCCTGATGATTATTTTTCTTTTATCAACATGTATCTGTATGTGCTTAACAAACTCGATAAAAGTTTTAAACTCTCTAACGAATCTAAAATCGAATTTTTAAGCACGCTTACCAGAGAAGAACTCAAACTCGCCTCTGACAAAATAAAAGCACGCTGGCTTGAAGATGAGCTGCCATTTGCAATACAGGCGGAAGTCAGAAGACAGGCTAATTTAACAAGTATAAACAAAAAAATGTTTGATGAGCTTGTGAAAGTCAACATGAATCTTAATGACATAAAAATAAAAATGGATAATTTTACATATTCCTTAAAAGACCTGCTAGAGAATAAACATATAATCAAAGACGATACCGAAATCGAAAAAGTAATGCAAAACTCCTCATCTTTGATTGCGGAAACAGAAAGAAAATACAATGCAATGTCAGAGGAACAACAGGCTGCTGCAGACAAATCCCTGCAGGAAAAACTTCCGTTGATAATCGACAATCTCATAAAAAATGAAACGGATAAAAATGCACGTGAAGAATTAAATTTATTAAAAACCACCTGTACAAAATCCCCCAGAGCAGCAAGAGATAGTTTCGGACTGATTAAAACAATTCTGCTCGGCAGAGCAATGAGCTACGGAATACAAAAGGGCGGAAATGCACTGCCCGGTCTGTTAGCAGCTCATTCACATATTGCCGGTCTTAGTGCAGGCGCAGGAATGATGAATACAGCAGGTTTTGCAGGTTTGATTAACGGTGCAGGCTCAGCCGCCGGTGCTGCCTGTGTATCTGCCGCCGCAAACGCCGCAACAGCCGCAAATGCAGCAACCGCAGCAACTGCCGCAAACGCTGCAACAGCCGCAACTGCCTCAACCGCTGCAGGAGCTGCTACAACCACTGCTGCAGGCGCAACTACCACAGCAGGCTCCTCGGGCGGATTTTTCTGTTCCCTGCCGGCTGTTAACCCGTACACAATAGCGGCTATCGTAGCGATAGGGCTTGTTACTGCAGCGTCAATCGGTGTTAAAAAAGCTAACAATCTTGAGCAACAACAAAGAGAAATAAGAGTGGAATTAAAATAAATATGAAGCTGTCACCTGTCAAAAATACAAATACCATCACCACACCAAACCGCAGAGTTCAGGCTTTTAAAGGCAACTTGAATCAAGATACCTTTTCAAAACGTGACAATCAGGATTCTTTGAAAAAAATTTTTGATACGACTGATACTCAATCTGCAGGCATGCAGTATTTTGACAAATTTGTTGTTGCAAATAAAAAATCTGATACCGCTGAAAAATCAAATACTGCCATAGACTTTGAAAACGCACTAAAAGAGCTTAAGCAAAAAAACTATTTTGACGAAAACTGGATAAAAAACAATAAATCCGTATTCCAAAAATTATACGGAATCGACATAAAAGACGACTCTGCCTCAATTCTTTTAGAGATGATAAAAGATGATTTAAACAGAAACAAAACACCTTTGATTGTAAATCTTGAACAGGAATATTTAAAGGAAAGACTTGCTGATTTACACAGCCAAATTCCGGAAATTAACAATCTTGATAAAACAAATACGACAGCTCTTATCTTATCTGCAGCACGCCCAAAAGAAAAATCCGGCAGGTCTGCCTTGGCAAACTTCTTTAATCTTTTAATCGGTCACGTAACTAAAAGGCAAAAGTACCCGCTTTATGTGTTTTCTAAATCAACACAAAACAGAAACAAACCTTCTGTCATTGATTTACACAATAAAACAGACGCAATAATTCTGGAAATGCCTCAAAATCTTACCGGAAATTTTGAAGAAAGCTTAGAAAACACAATAAATGATGCAAAATTGAAGGTAATAAAAAACGCAAAAAAAAATACAAATCTGGCAATTATTGTAGCCAATGACCTGTCAAAATATATCTGCAACAACCCTGACCGTCTTAAAAATTTAAAAATAGAAATGGCGGATTTACATAACTACAATATTTTAAACGGTCTGTCCGTTGTTGTTCTTGATTTAGAAGGGTTTGACGATACAACAATGCCTGTTAAAACACTTATGAAAGACATCCCCTTCTACGAAGAAGAAATACAACAAATAACACAGCAATTTATACAGCCGTACTTAAGTTCCGATAACAAAACGCAAAACCTGCAGTTTGGTACGCTTTTAATTGACGGCGGGTCAAAAACCGATATTGCCGTAATGCTCGAGGCATTACAAAATGAATATTCTCTGCCGTTATACACCGTTAAAAATACTACAAATACAAACGATTTTATAAATCAATTAACTCAAATAATCGACAACAACGACAAAAAGCCGATTGTATTTGTGCCGGATATTTACAGATACATTGCTTTTAACGCTGATAATAAAAATTTCTTAGACAACCTCATAAAAGAACAAAAGGCTCTTTTTGTCTTTACCAGCAATTGTCCGCAAAATTTAAACAGTATTACGGATTCAAAAAGCTGTCTAAAGGTAAAACTTGACGCACCGTCAAAAAGCCGGCTGATAAACGCAATAAAACACTATACAGATGAGGCGGATAATTTAATAAACGAAAACATAAACAAAGGCGAAAATCTTCCCTTAATAGATACAAACTTTAATTACAACATTATTGCCAATGATTTTTTGTGTTTTAAAAAGGGAAGCGGGTTTTCAGATTTAAAAATAATTGTGGAAAATGCACGCAACAATTACTTGCAAAATCCGCAAAAAACTTTCTTCCAATACCTTCAAGAAGAAATAATACCGGACAACGGCGACAGCTTATAAACAAGGAGAATATAAATTGAAAATACAACGAACAAACAGTTATAACGCATATAAAAATAAAAACTCCTTCAAAGGTCTTATACCTCTTGAACAGTTAAAAGAGCTTGCTGCAAGAAAAACTCCTGAAGCAAAAAAATTATTAAATTCCTGTGTTGGATTTAATGCAATGTACAGAGGCGCAGAGAACTTAAACCCCGACCGTATAACAAGAGAAATGGCTGACAAATTTCAAATTTATACGGACTTTGCAAACAACCCGATTGTGGCTGCCTGCAGTGCTTTAACGGCAAATATTTTTCACAAGCTTGGGTTTGTGCAGCCGACTAATATTCTGGTAAAAGATTTAAGAGGCACAGGATATACAAAAACATTAGCATTTTGTACGATAAGTCCGTCAAATTATGAATTATTCAGAAAATTCGGCGAAGATTTTCCGATAAGAAGTGTCATAATTAACGAAGCCAAAAACTGGGACAACCTGCAAAAAAACATGTTGAGGGACAAGCAGGAAAACTATCTGTCCACCGGACATTTTCTGGCTCCGTTTATTCACGAATTTATACACAGTGCACATCTTGATAATTTAATGAAAAAACACGGCAACGGTACAAAAATAATGCGTAAAATGCTTAAAGATTTTAAAAACGAAGATACCATTGCGCTGATAAAAAAAGAAACGAGCGAATACGGCTCGACCAAACCGGTGGAAATGGTTGCGGAAGAAATGACAGAGCTGATTGTAGAATCGCTCTCACCAAAAACCCTTATGCCAAACGAAATGATTTTTAAAATGCAAAGAGCAAAAGAACCGTTTCAAATGGACGTTTTAATAGATGCCTGCTGGAGCGGTGATGTTAAAAAAATAGAACAGTTCAGAAAAAAGAAAAATAAATTTCTGGAATTTATTCAAAGACTCAACGGCTGAGATATTAAAGCTCACTGCTTTCCGGACGGATACTGAACTCGCACCCGCAATAAGTCTGACGATAAAAATTGTTTTCTTTAGCAAGCTGCATTGTCTTTAAAAAGCCGTCCTTCTTTTTAAAATCAACAGCAAGAAACTTAACCCCGTATTTTTCTGCGGCACTGTTGCCTGCGGCAAAAACCTTCCTGGAAATTTTATGCGGACTCACGGTGAGTGTTGTCGTAAAGTATTCCATACCCGATTCTTTTGCCTTTTGAGCTGCTCTATCCAGACGGAACTCAAAACACTTGTTGCATCTTGCGCCTTTTTCCGGTTCTTTTTCCAACCCTTCAATGTAAACTCTCCATCTGTCAGCATCATAATCACCGGCAGAATATTCATACCCCTTTTCTTCACAATAGCGAATCAACTCGTCACGACGCCTGAGATATTCGCTTTCAGGATAAATATTCGGGTTATAAAACCATACATGAGGATGATACCCTCTTTCGTCCAGAGTTTTTAACATCTCAACAGGATAAGCCATGCACACTGCACAGCAGGCATGCAGCAGGATTTCAGGTTTATTATCGTTCAACTGCGCCTGCCTTTATAAGCTTTTCTTTTAATTCTTCATAAGGAATTATACCGACATGTGTCTGCATATTAAGCATTATGGCAGGTGTGCCGTTAATACCTATTTTTATGGCTTCTTCAATTTCTTTTTTTAGTTCTTCTTTAACCTTATCACTGTTGACATCAGCTTTTAATTTTTCAAGATTCAAGCCTTTTATGGTCTTGGCTGCTTCAAGAACATCGGCTTCGTCAACAAATTCTTTATCAAAAAGCAAATTGTTCATATCCCAGTATTTGCCCTGCAGCCCTGCGGCTATTGCATATCTTGAAAGCATACACGAACCCGGATGCATCTGCTGTTTCATTATCGGGTTGCATTCTTTATCCAGCGGAACATTATGATGAACAACCTTTATATTCTTAAGTTCGCTTACTGCCCTGTGCATCATTGTGTTAAGCACAAAACAGTACGGGCACTGATAATCAGTGTATTCATGAATAATCACGGCTGCATTCTCGTCCCCCAGCACATTTCCCGTAACACTGCCGTAATCACCGGCTTTTTTGGAATATTCCTGCTGTAATTTAACCTGCGGAGCAAGTATATTGCTCATTGTTGTGTAGGTCAAAACACCTGCTGCGGCAAGAACAAGTATTGCGAACAATATTGCGTACTTTTTAACCTTCAAACCGTCTATCAAATCTTTTACGCTGATTACAACAACAGACCAGAGATTTTCGCCTTTTGGTTTTGCAATAAGTGCGAGTATAAGATTTAAAATATAGGTAAAAAAGCAAAGAACACAAATTTTTTCTATTTCAAAAATAGAAAGGCAGGCAAGCGACATCGAAATCAAAAAAGCAATTTCACCGAGTGCACACATATACGCCTCGGGGTTTTTGAATACATCAAAATAAGCAAATATTCTAAAACCTTTGATTTCAATATTTTTGAGCTTATCCACATAAGTAAAGAATAAAAATACAAAGTATAAAAACAATCCCCAGAAGGCAAGCGGAATACCAAAAAACTGTGAATGTGTCGTTTTTGCCACTCCGTCACAGTCAATCAAATCATTTATTGAACAAAAACTGGGCAGTGCATAAGGGTTAAAATTTGCATCCCAGTATATCAACGCAAGTTTAACAGAGGTGAGAAAACCTATTATTGCAACCACCGTTAAAGCTATTCTTTTTGCCAGATTCATTTTTATACCTCTTTATTCTTAATCAATACCGGACTCGTTCCGGACATCATTTTTTACAATAACTGCAGATGCCATTGCAATCATTGTCCAGAAAACAAATTGCACCTGCGGTCTGAAATATATTGTATCAAACATTCCGTGCATCATCACACCCGCAACGGTTAATATTGCTGCACAAACTATTGCCTTATCGGCTAATACCACAGCACTGTCATTATTTGTTATAAATTTATAACCGTCAATTATAAACCAGACTACAAAAACCGCAAAAGCAATAAGCGCAAAAATCCCCGCCTCTACAGCAATTTCCAGAGGAACCGAATACGTGCTTAATGCGTCAAATCCGGTAAGCATATAGAGTCCGTAGATTTCACGGAAGGTCTGGTTTCCAGCACCTATCCCCAGCAGCCAGTTGTCGCAAAACATGTGCCACGAGGAATTGTAAACGTTCATTCTGAAAGAAGTAGAAGAATCACCTCTTAAAATAAAAATAGAGAGAATCCTCTTTGTTATTTTAGGAACAGCAATTAGCAAAAGCGCAAAAGCAGCGCATAATGCCGCAACAATTTTATGCCAGACGGATTTTAATTTTTCCTGTGTTTTAAAATCAGTGTTGATAATAATTGTCACAAGTATCACAAAACCTGCAGCAATTGCCCCAAGACCAAGATATGCCCCCCTTGACCCCGTAACAAATACCGCAAGTGAAGTAATTAACAACATTACAACTCCCGCAATCAAAGATTTAAAATGCCTGTTTATCAACAGCATTGCGCCTGCACCGATTATGCAGGGCAGAGCACAAACAAGATATCCACCAAGCAAATTCGGATTATAAGGCTTTAATGTTCCATAAGCACGGGCTATTGCGTCTTCGGGATTTACGTAAGCCAAATCCTGCCATGTTGATATCTGCTCTACGCCCGCAAAATTTTGGTACAAAGCTATCAGCCCTTCAACGCAACACAATAAAGAAATGAAAAACAGCACATACTTTATTTTGCTCTGATTGGTCTGGAAATAATTTGCCGCACTAAAGTAATACAGAATATAAACAACCGTCTTTAAAAAGCCGTGAAGGCTCTGCGGCAGCAGCGTTGAGTTAACGGTACTTATCAAACAAATAAGAAAATATATTATCAAAGCTGCGTCAAAACCGGTTATTACAACTTTAGCCCCCTTTTTAACCAGCAGTTTTAAAAAAGTGAGTAAAACCACAATCAAAGCAAAAACCGCTATGTGTTCGCTCTGCATAAAAGTTGAGGCTAAAAGTGTAATACCGATGAATAACAGTATTATTTCTTCGATTTTATTAAATATTTTACAGCAGGCTGTATTTTCAAATTTGTTTTGAAAAAAAGCGTAGCAGCTGTTTTTTAGTTCCAGTAATTTGCTGTTTATTATCATAATTCAATTAATCGTTTTGTAATGCTTTATGTTTTGTAAGGTCTTTTGTTTCTCTTGCTTTTTGTTCACGTTTTGCATCCATCAGCATTTGTTTTACAACAGCAAGGTCTTCGTCTTCAAGAATTTTTATGTTTGCAACAGTACCGCTCCAGCGATAGTTAAAACCTTCTAACACAATGGGCAAACCGATTTTAAGTTTATTGCCGCCTACAACCGGACCGTCTTTTGTAATTTTTGCATCATCAATAAGCGTTACAAGAAAATCATACTGGTACGGCATTGAAAAATCGTCTACAATAGCAAACGGCTTTTCCGGATTATTTGAAGATATAACAATCTTTTTCGGCTGATAAGCGAAATCAACTATCTGCAGTTTTGTATAAGGAACATTTCTTATTGTAATAAAAGCTTCATCCCCGATTTGCATAGGTACGTAAGTATCCGTGAAGGTAACGCCTCTCATCAAAACCTGAAAAGCAATTTTTTTAGTGGCTTCTACAGGTGATTTGGAAAATATTTTATTTTTATGTGCAAGCACAAGAACAAATACGATTGCGAGTATTATTACACCTGCAATAAGTACATAATCAAACGGTTTTAATTTTTTCATCCGAAACTCCTTCTCCTTTTATGAATATTTTATTTTTATTTTTTAATATAGGTTTACGCTTTTATAGTATAGTTGTCCATGTCTAATTTGTTCAAGTTTTTTAATATTTCTTCAATCGAAGTTGTTGCACAGCCAAAAGAACGTATAACAATACTTGCGGCAATATTTCCGATAATAGCTGCATATTTAGGCTCAGCCCCCGCAGCCAGTGCAAGCGTAAACGAGGCAACAACCGTATCACCGGCACCTGTTACATCAAAAACGCTGGTTTTGTTGAAGACAGGAACATCCGTATGCTCTGTTTTGTCTTTTTCAAAAACAGCCATTCCCTCGGCTCCACGTGTTAACAAAAGAACCTGTGCATCCGTCAACTCAAGAATATCAGCACCTGCGGAGTTGAGCGTTTTTTTATCTCTTATAAAATAGCCCACAGCTTTTTCGCTGTCGGGTTGGTTAGGTGTAAGTGCATATACGCCTTTGTAACGGTACATATCTTTTTGAACATCGGCAACCAGAATTTTTCCGTACTTTTTACAAATTGCAACCGTTGCCTGAATAACTCTGTCCGTAAGCAATCCGCAGTTATAATCCGAAAGTATAACAGCATCATGCAGCGGAACCGCTTTTTCTATATTTTTTATAAGTTCATCCTCCACTTCGGCTGACGGAGCCTCTTGCTTAAGCCTGTCAATTCTGACTACCTGCTGGGTTACGGAATGAAAACTCGAGCCTGAGATTCTTGATTTAACGGTAGTCGGACGGTCGTTGTCTTTGACCATATAATCTGTATTTATGCCGGCTTTCTCAAACGCCTCAAGCAGCATCGGACCGTAATAATCATTACCGTACAAACCTATTGCCGAAACTTTACCGCCGTTAATAGAGGCAAGGTTGTTGGCGGCGTTCGCTGCCTGACCGAGTATGATATTTGTATTTGAATGTCTTAAGATAAGAACAGGTGCTTCTCTGGAAATTCTTTCCGTTTCACCGTAAATCATTTCATCAATGCCCATGTCTCCTATAATAAGCACTCTGGGTTGATTTAATTTTTCTATATAATTTTTTAATTTTTGTTTATCAAAATCAAAACCGTTTAAGCTCTGTTCTGGTCCCATAAGTCTATCCTTAATATTTTTAAATATATGTTGTATAATATAATAAGTTTAGCACAAAAAATAATTGCAAAGGAATACACCAACCAATGCCGGATAAAGACAACGAAATGGATTTTGACGAAAAAAAAGAAATCGAAAAATTGCAGGCAACAATAAGAAGCATGAGCAATTTTTCCGATGATTCCGAAGGATTTTTATCCCAGAGTCCACGTGCCTTGATGGGCGACAGTGCATTAGGCGGTTTTGCTGAGGCAGAACAAAATGATGACGATTACGACCCTTATGCAATCCTTGAAAGACCTGCGGCAAGACAAAAAGGTCCGAAATCCAAAAAGTTTGTTGTAATGGTAGATGCGGAAAATGTTGAATTCTTTGACAAAATCCCGATGGAAGAAAGGACAAAACTTTTTAACAAGCTTTTGCGTGAATACAAAAGCAATCTGGACATAAACACCAAAAAGCAAAAAACGATTAAATATATAAAACATTTGATTTTATCTGTGTTAACAATATTGATTTCTTTGCCTGTTATGTTTATTGTTGTAAAAAAATCCATTGAACTTACCATACGCAATTATAAAGACGTGCAATATAACTTTGAAAAGCTTTATGAAAGCAAAAACCACAACAGATTCAATGATGTCCACAGGACAATTTATTAAAGGTTTTTAATGATTACAAACAGCAATTTAAAAAAGAATATAAAATTTGAAGACAAATTATTTTTTGTAGGAATTTCACTCGGTTCAAATTCCACAAACGAAACAGGCGCAGCCATTTTAGACAGAGATTTAAAAATAATAACTCTGGACAAGCTTTTTTCCATGGAGGATGTAAGATTTTTTCTCAAACGTCTTGTCGGCAAACAAAATGCAATAATTAATATTGCTCTGCCGGAAAATCCACAAATGCTTAACGCAAAATGGAAGCTGATATCAAGAGAGTACCAGCTTATTCAAAGCAGCGAGCTTATTAACCATGACAGCGACTGGATTCAGAGGTATTCGCACAGAGGGTGCGACCATTTTCTTGAATTAAAAGAACAGGGAATAGATATTTTCAGGTATGATATACACGAATTAAAACATGCCTTCGGGCTTTCCGGCATGTACAAAGACCGCTCGCCGGTTGATTGCAAAGCATTGCAAAGCGCATTAAGATACAAGTTCGGCTTGAGAGAACTACCGTCAAATATGATACCTGTTTCGCAGCTCGAGGCAATCCTCGGAGCTTATCTCGGGTTGATAATGGCAAGCAGCAAGACTGAATATAACTGCAAAGTAAAAACAAATTATCAGGGAATTGAAGTTATAGGCATAGATTTATAGGCTTTTGATAAAAATTCATAAAAAGCCACTTTACAAAAAAAAATCAGCATGTATGATAATAATTGTCGTTAATTTGACTAAGAACTCGTGGGCTTCCCTTGGTTGGTGGTTGCACCAAGCACAAGGTTTAGCTCAGCCGGTAAAGCGTTAGCTTTACTTTTTGAAATTAAGCACCTGCCGCAGGTGCGGATATACTAAGAACTCGTGGGGCTTCCCTTGGTTGGTGGTTTGCATCAAGCACAAGGTTTAGCTCAGCCGGTAAAGCGTTAGCTTTACTTTTTGAAATTAAGCACCTGTCGCAGGTGCGGATATACTAAGAACTCGTGGGGGTTTAGCTCAGCTGGTAGAGCACCTGCTTTGCACGCAGGGGGTCAGGAGTTCGAATCTCCTAACCTCCACCATTTAAATCAAGAGACCGAGACGGTCTCTTTTTTTATACCGGACTTATGCAGCTCTGGTTTTCGTAAAGCTCAAAAAGACCTGCGGTCTGCGTGTCCGATTTGCAAAAGCACATCGTGGCGGTATTATATTCTTTTCTTTTAAAAAGCTGCATTCAAACAATAAATTCGGCGGATTAACATTAAAATGTAATCAAATTACCGTAATAATTCATAGCCGCTATGTTAAAATTGCCATCCCAGTATATCTGGCAATCCGGTCGTTGAACGTAATCTATATTTGTTGATGCCATTGATACTGCTGTTCTTAAGTCGAGCATTCCTTCTTTGACAAGACCTTTTACAATATCATACAAAAATGAAGTAGACCCTGCCATTGTTCCGCCGGCATCTACAGCTTTACCATTTCTTAAGAAAACGGTTTTGGAACAAAATTCCATTGAATCAAATCTGCTGCGTGTAATCGGCAAAGCATCGCTTATTAAAATAATTTTACTGACTGGCTTTACCCGGAAAGTGATTTTTAAAACTTCTTTTTGTACATGTTTAAAATCAGCTATGATTTCGGTATATAAATTATCACTGCCAAGTGCACTGACTACCGTAGAAGGTTCTTTATGCGAAAAAGTTCCCATTGCATTATACAGGTGAGTAACCTGATTGACCTGTGACAAATCAACAGCAAGACAGTGACCTGCGGAAACTCTGACCCCTTTTGACTTTAAATACTGGCACAGTTCATAATCTTTATCCAATTCAGGAGCAAGTGTGACAATTTTTATTATTTCATCTTCTAAAAGCTTATAATTTTCAACTGTAGGAGTAAGAAGCTGTGCCGGATTGTGTATTCCCTTTTTTAAAGGGTTTAAAAAGCATGCCTCCAAATGCACCCCGAGTATTCTTGCAGATGGTTCTTCCATTGATTGCTGCAATTTTATTGCTTTTTTAATCTCGCTAATCTGTATTTTTAAATTTTCTACAGAATCTGTTGCAAGCGTCGGAAAAAAGCCTGATACACCGCAGCGCAATACTTGCTTTGCAAAATCTAAAAAATCATTGCTGGTACACTTAGCAAAATCTATACCAAAGCCCCCATGAATATGTTGTTCAATGAGGGCATCGGTAATTACTAAATTATCTACAGACTGATTGTTATACATATATAATTCTACCCGAAAAGCTATTCAAGTATTATTATATAAATTTTTCCAAATCTTTCAACAGTCTTTCATGTTTTTTGGCAAACTGAGAGCCACGTGCTTCAATAGCCATCTTTAAGATTAGCGGCATATTTAAAGCAAGACCATCGCCCTGAATATTTTGCATATAAACTTCTTCATAATTGTCAGGCAGTCTTAATGACCAGTTTTGATCACCGGAAGTCCCCGGAGTGTTATAAGTACTTTTTATTCCGAAGAAATCAGTAAAGAATACCTGAATATTTTCAGCTTTTGATGCAAAAATTTCAGCAAGTTTAACATTCATCAAAGCTTTTGCATCTGTAGTGAGTTTAACAATCAGGTCATCTCTTTCTTTACCCTGCAATTCCGAATACATATCATCCACAAGGTTCAATACATTGAGATAGCCCTCATGAGTGTTAATCATTTTGTCTGCCCACATAGAAACAGGCTCGTTATCATGGGTACCGACCATTGCCCAGCTTCTCGGAACAATATTACAGCATCTGTAAGGATGTTCGGGTTTGTCATGTTTTACAAACTGTGTCAATCTCATACCCTGCAGATCATATTCTTTCATAACGGATTCCACGGGAAAGGTTAAAGTCCCCAAATCTTCACATACGATAGAATCTTTATTCAAGCCTTCTTCTTTTGCTGCGGCAATAACGACCTTTTCAATCATTGCGCCGTATTTTTTAATTTGTTCTTTTGTTAATTTTTTAACCCTTTTTTCTTTATCAGAACCGAGCTCAAGATTCAAATCATCCATTGTAGCTATTGCATACTGAGCAAGCTCTGGATGTTCCGGTGAAGAATACAATCTGCCAGCCCCCTGTTCAGGCATCGGTTTTTGACCTGCTTTATACACCCACGGGTCAATAAGACCTACGATGTGGTCAATTCTGACACCGCCGGGATTTTCTTTAAACATTTTTTTATAAAGCTGTTTTAAGAGTTTTCCTGCTTCACCCAGAGAACCGTCTTCATTAAACATTTTTTTAGGGTCAACAACAGGGAAGCCCCATGCCTGACCGTCTTTTGAAAAATAATCCGGAGGGCAACCGAGCATCCAGCCTTCTAAGAACAATGACTGATAAGCCCAGCAATCTCTGTCTGAAAAAGCAACCTGTCTGTCTGCAATAAGTTTGAGGTCATGTTTCAGGGCATATTTTTTTGTTTGTTCGTTTTGTTTTGCAGCAACAAACTGACAGAAGGCATAATAATTTATTTCCTCTGCATATTTAAGTCTGATTTCTTTTTCTCTTAAAAATACTGCTTTCTTTTCATCTTCTGTTTTGGGGTTGAAAAGATTTCTGTCTGTTGAGCTGTTCCAGAGCGGCCAGTAATCATTGTTGTTTTCAATTGCAAGAGCTTCATACAATGCATCTTTAGAAAGCCAGAACTCATTTTCCTGTTTAAATTTTTCAAATTCTTTGTTTAATTTGTGATTGTCCCATTTTTTAAAGTTAGCATAAGCTTCTCTTAAAGCTTCATCCTGGGCTTTAGTTATATATGAATATGCTGTTCTGTTAATATCTTTATTAGGATTATTGTCACAGATACGCTGGTAAGTTTCCAAAGAAAGAATATTGCCCCATTCTTTTGTTGTGAGCTGTTCCAAATCAATAAACAACGGATTTATCGAGAAAATAGTGCCTGTGTAAGGAGAAGAATCGCATGCTTTTGTTTTCCCCTGAGGTCCTAACTGAATTGCATTAAACAGTCCTGACGCAAAATCCATAAGATTTTTACCAGCCTGAGAATTCGGTGTACCAAAACCGGTATTTTTCCCTTCAACAGCAGGGAAGCTGTTTCCGTGAATAATCAAAGCAAAATTTTTCTTGCCGAGTTCTTTTAATGCTTTGTGGCAAACCTTTTTTATCTTTTTTGTGTCTTTATCTGTTTTGCTTTCACAACAACAAATCATAAATTCTTACCCCTTTTTTGACTACCATAATATTTTGTTTAAGTTTATCCTAACACTTAGTATATTTTTTTTATATAGACAATGTGCATAATTTATAACTGTTTTTACATTTCTTTACCAAATAAACATAAAACAATATTTTTTATGCCGCAGAATACTGAAGCTGTAAACAAAAAACGAAAGCGCATCTTAAAAGATACGCTTTCGTTTTTTATATTAATTTAAAAACTATAAATTATAAATTAACGTTTTTCAATTTTTTCTTTAATTCTTGTAGCTTTACCTGAACGTTCTCTGAGGTAATAGAGCTTAGCCCTTCTGACATCACCACGTCTTACGACCTGAATTTTTTCCAATCTCGGAGAATATACTGGGAATACTCTTTCTACGCCGACGCCTTGAAAAGTTTTTCTAACCGTAATTGTTTTGCCGACGCCTGAGCCTCTCTTTTTAATAATAATACCTTCAAAAGCCTGTGTTCTTTCTTTGTTGCCTTCAACAATTCTTACAAATACTTTAACAGTATCTCCCGGATTTAATTCAGGAAGGTTGCTGTTTTCAACATGTTTTTTTCCTAATGCTTCAACTATCGGATTCAT
>CALUSA010000018.1 GCA_944323275.1 Candidatus Gastranaerophilales bacterium | reverse complement strand
TGGAAGAATTAACCTGTCACTTTAGCAGTAAAAAAGTTTCTGCATCATTGCCCAGCCAGCGTATCGACAGGTTCAATATCAGACTGTCCAACCTTGTTAAAGACGTAAGAAAAACAACAATAACCCTCGCACCGGAAGCAGGTTCACAAAGACTAAGAGATGTTATAAACAAAAATATCTCACGTGAGCAAATAATCACGACAACGCTTGACTGTTATAAAAACGGGTACGACAGCATAAAATACTATTTTATACTTGGTCTTCCGACTGAAACCTATACTGATATTGACGAAATGATTGAATTGCTGTCCGGAATTAAATACAGAGCTAAGCAAATCAAAAATGAACTCGGTTTAAAACAAGATTTAAAACTTAACTGCACTCTTTCTATATTTGTACCAAAACCTTTCACTCCTTTTCAATGGGTAGGACAGGATTCTCTGGAAACAATCAGTGAAAAAATAGCATATATAAGAGAAAAATCAAAATCTCTAAAAGGCGTAAGGATAAAGATTCACGAAAAATATATATCTGAAATAGAAGCAGTACTTACACGAGGCGATTCATCTTTATGCCAATATATCGAAAAATTATACCAAAACGGGTGTTATCTTGATGCATGGGATGAAAACTTTGACAAAGACAAATGGTACTCAATAGCTCAAGATTGCGGTTTGTCACTGGGTAAACTTTCTCAAAAGGTTTATAATCTTGATGATGAGTTGCCATGGGACTTCATTAATGTAGGTATAAAAAAAGAGTGGTTTGTGCACGAATATCAAAAAGCTATGCAAAGCCAATCAAGCGTGCCTTGCGAAACCCAATGTTCAAATTGCGGAATTTGTCAGGAATATAAAGTATCAAAACATCTTGATACTCCATATTTACCTGCTTTGACAATTGTTAATGAACCCTCAAAAGATAACGTTAAAAAATACAGGGCGAAAATCACAAAAAAAGGATATCTAAAGTATCTGTCACATCTTGATTGGCAAAATACGCTTGTAAAAGCCCTTTTTCGTTCAGGTTTGCCTGTTGTATTTACGGAAGGCTTTAACCCTATACCAAAGATATCACTCGGGGCTGCATTGCCAATATTTATTGAAAGTCTGAGTGAATTTATTGACTTTGAGCTATATAACGAAATACCGATTGATGAAATAAAAGACAAATTAAACTCATCTCTGGATAAAAATGCACAGATTATTAATATTTATGAAATACCTAAAAACTCTGAATCACTTGATATAACTACACAATGGGCACTTTATGAAATTTCGCCGTTGGACGAGGGTATTTTCAAAAATGAACTTTTAGGGTATATTAAAGATAAGCTTACTTCACAGGATGAAATATTCTTAACGAAGAAGACTAAAAAAGGTGTAGACAAATTAATAAACATTAAACCTTCAGTTAAAGATGTTGAGTTTAAAGATAATAAATTGTTAGTAACTCTTAAAACAGGACAGAATACGGATATTCCTGCGCTTAGAGCTGATGATTTAATGAAAATTTTCTATCCCGGCGAAAAGTTTAATATTACCAGAATAGCATTGTACGACAGGGATTTTAATGTACTATAGCTGTTTTGGCTATTTATAAAGGTTTATACAAGTTTAAAAGGAAATATTTATGGCTAAATCAATTGTTATTGCAGAACGTGATAATATCGCTGCTGTATTTGAAGATAACCAGATTACGGAATTTTTTATTCACAGGGGGGATATACTCCTGGGAGATGTGTATTTAAGTAAAGTAGAAAACATTCTGCCCAGTATTGAGGCTGCATTTGTAAATGTCGGTTCGGATAAAATGGGTTTCTTACATGCTGCTGATGTTATCGGCAAAGGCGGACTGCAGGATAAATTATCTCCAAAACAAAAGTTAGTTGTTCAGGTTGTTAAAGAACCTACGGGGCATAAAGGTCCGAGAGTAACAACATCTATAAGCCTGCCGGGAAGATTTTGTGTTCTTATGCCGCAGGAAGCAGGCATAAGCGTCAGCAAAAAAATAATGTCCTCAAAAGAAAGAGCAAGGTTAAAATCAATTGTAAGCCTACTTAAACCTGTAGGGCTGGGTGTCATTATAAGAACCGAAGCAGAAGGTCAAACAGAAGCTGAAATTCAAGAAGATTTGGAAATTTTGCTCGAAAAGTGGAATAATATTGTAACTCAAGCAGAGCTGGTTGATGCGCCAAATCTTTTATACAGAGATCAGGATTTACTCTATAGGGTAATAAGAGAAGCCTGCACTGAAGATGTAAAAGAAATTGTTGTGGACACTCCTTATGCAATGCACCGTACACAACAGTTAATACAAAACTGGAATTTAAACAGAAATATAGATATATCCGTTTACAAAGGCAGTGAACCGCTTCTCGTTGCCTCAGGCGTAAAAAAAGAAATCGAACTTGCTCTGCAGGATAAAGTAAATTTGCCCTCAGGCGGTTATCTGTTTATCCAAGCAACTGAAGCTTTGACAGTAATAGATGTAAACAGCGGTAAATTTATCAGCTCGGCAACTCAGGACGAAACAATACTGAAAACAAACAAAGAAGCTGTAAAAGAAATAGCAAGGCAGCTAAAACTTCGTAATATAGGCGGCATGGTAATAATAGACTTTATTGACATGCTGAGCAGAGCAGATAAAATAGCTATTTTGGAAGAACTTGAGCTTGCTGTTGAAGACGACAAAGCCAAACCCCAGGTAGGACAACTCTCGGATTTGGGGCTTGTTGAAATGACAAGACACAGACAGGGACAGAGTCTGGCTGAAATCTTTACTAAAAAATGTCCTCATTGCCATGGCACAGGTCATATTCTTGAGGACTTTGGATTTGCTTCTGCCGTTGCGGAAGGAGAGCAGCGTTCTAAAGCGGCTAAGCTTAAATTACCAATGAACGGCAACAAAAACAAACATAATGACAAACATAATAAAGTTTTCAACTATCAAAATCCCGGACAAAATTCTTCTCAGAAAAATGATTATGACAGAAGAAACCATAAGTCTGATGATGTAGTCGAAATTGTTGAAAATACCGAACTCCAACAAGAACAAAAAACAGATAAAAAACAACGTTTTAACAAAAATAACAGAAAGAACAGAAACAAAAAAGATAACTATAAAGATTCAAATATACAGCAGGAACAAATTGCAGATGAAATTATACCTGCCGGCACTGAAGTGCAGCAAGAATCACTTTTGCCTGCAGAAGAACAGCCTGCTGTAATTTCAGAAAACATTCAAGCTGAAGAAAAACCTGCTAAACCAGCAAAAAAACGCTCACCACGCAAATCCAAAAAAGCAGAGGAAGCTGTCCAAAAACAGCAAGAAGCTGAAGCGCAACCATCGGTTGAACCACCGCAACAAGTTGCAGCTCCAGAAGAAGAACAGCCTAAAAAGAAGCCTACCAAAACAAGAAAGGCATCAAGGGCACGTAAAAAGCCGGCGGAAAAAGTTGAAACCGCTTAAGAGGTAATATGAATGTTTAAAAGAATACTGTTTACTATAATTGTTTTATGTATATTAGTTATAGGCGGCATTATGCCTATGCAGGCGTCATTTGCTGCAGGTGATATTTTAGGCGATATTAATACACATACTGAGCTAAAACACGTTGTTAAAAAATTTGCAATAGCAATGTCAGTCGTAGGCGGCTCTTGCCTGATTTTGTATTTATCTCTAAAAACTTACAAACGTATGAAGGAAAAAGAAGATAATACACAAATTGTAAGCATAGATGTAAAAAAACATCTGTCCACGCCGGAAACAATTGACGAGGCAACAAAGCTATTTATCGAAAAATTTTAAAAGTTAGAAATTTTTTTTAAATCACTTACAGGTTCACCGTATGTTTTTAAAAGTGCTTTTACGATTTTTGGCATCTGGCAGACAAATGAGTAGGTATAGCCGCCTCTATGCAGTGAACATTTTTTGCAATCAGAGTTAATTTCATAGCACTCAATTGCTTGTAATGTCCAGTTTTGCATTATTGATTTGGATATTTCTCCGTTTGTTTGCGGTACATACAAATCCGAGATAGCAGTTACTGATGAAAACATAAAGTACTCCGAATACAATATTAAATACACAAAAGTTACCCTGCTAATATTGTAGCTCTTTTTTAATATGTTTTACTCGGCTTAATGGAGGAGATTACATACTAGACATTGACAACATGGGCGTCATACACAAGTTTAAGACCTTCAAGTGTTATGTTCGGGCTTATATAATCAAATTTTCTTTGCATATATTCCGCTACAATATCGCTATAACCGCCTGTTGCAATCACAATTGCCTTTTCACCGAGTTCTTTTTCACATTCCTGAATCAAACCGTCTATCATGCAGGCATGTCCTCTAACAATCCCTGAAAGCATTGCGTCTATAGTATTTGCACCTATAGCGTTTTTAGGGGCTTCGATTTTTATCAACGGTAGCTTTGAGGTGAATTTCTTCAAACTTTCAGCCTGAATTTTCATGCCGGCACAGATAATACCGCCTATAAACTCTCCGTTCGCCTTTACAATATCAAATGATGTAGCAGTGCCCATATCCACAACAATACATGTTTTTTTATATAAAGAATATGCTGCAAATGCATTAACAATTCTGTCTGCGCCTAATTCTTCGGGATAATCAACACAATACTTAAGCATATTTGTAGTTTTATTAGAAACTACAAAAGGCTCGATATCAAGATATCTTTTTAAAGCATTTCGGAATCTTTCGGTAAGACACACAACAACACTGCATAAACACGCTGAATCAACTTTTTGTTCATAATTATGTATTTTTAAGAGATTTAAAAGCAAAATACCAATTTCGTCTTCGGAACGATGTTTTTCGGATGCAATAGTCCACGTATCCACAAGAACATCGTTGTCAAACAAGCCTATTGTCGTTGATGTATTTCCAATATCTAATGTTAATAGCATAGTTTAATTACCTCGGATTTTATTTTAGCAGAAAAATACTGTAAAGTAATTTTATATAATTGATTAATTTTTGCTATAATATTGCCAGAATGTATTACGAGGTAAAAATGAAAAGAACATTTATAACATTTATTTTATTCCTTTTAGCAATAGCACCTGTATTTGCGGTAACAGAGCAGGATATAGACTCGGGTAAAGCTAAAAAAGTCAACCTTGATATCAGCAAAATAGGTTTTCATAAACAACTTGATATTGATCCGCAGGTTCAAATAAAAGATATGTTCAAAGGCTACCAAAAAAGCTTGAACACCAAAAACGTTGATAAATTCTTAAGTATATACGATGAATCATATAAAAGCTCTGACGGCTACGGCAAAGAAAAACTGAGAATCCTTGCTGATACAATTGTAAAAAATTACCCCGATATGAAATACGATATAAAAGTTGTTTCTATCGATGTAGATGTTGACAATGCTACTGTTATAACCAATGAAAAGCTTTATGCAAGCATGGATTCAAATATACAATACATAAAAGGCAAAGGCTTTATAGACGCAGAATCAACAAATATCTATTATCTCAAAAGGTTCTCGAATGAATGGAGAATAACTTCCGACTTTATAATTAATGAGAAAACTGCCATTCGTTACGGTTTGGCTAAATATGTACCAATGCTACTCGATGCGCCCTCAGTTGTTGCGCCAGGTAATGAATATACTGCTGTGTTAAAAATAAATCTTCCTGACAAGTATAAAGCACTAATTTCAATCGATCACGAAGAAATTGCTTATCCCGGTGAAAAGATACCTGAAATATTCAGAGGATTAAAACCTACAGGAATTCAGGAAAGAATTCTCTACAGCAACAAAGAAAATAAAAATGAAAATGCAACGGCATCTGTCGGCATAGTAGATGTAAAAAATGTAAAAGACGGCAACATCAACATAGGTATTGTTGGCATAGCTTTTCTCTCTACACGTGTCAATGTTGTGGAGCCTAAAGCCGACAATTTTGTGATAACTGATACAAACCAACAAACAGTTGCACCTGCGGATTTAAAAAATGAAAGTAAACAATAAATGACAACAAAACCGGATAAAAAAACGTATTATTTTCTTTTAATCGTACTTTTGTTATCCTTTTTTTCGTTTTTAATAAAGAATATCCTTGTAAATAACTTTAATAATACTGATTTTTGGCTATTTAAAGTTGATTTTGTAAAAAATTACGGTGCGGCATTCAGTCTGCTGCACACACACACATCATTACTCATCATTATTTCTCTGATAATACTTATAGCCGCATTAATTCATGTATTTAAAAATATTAAAACATTTTCTTATTCGGATTTGTTTTTTTCTTCAATGCTTTGCGCAGGAATAATATGTAATCTCATAGAGAGAATATTTGATGGTTATGTTACTGACTACATTCGCATAACCTTTGTGGCATTCCCTATCTTCAACGTATCGGATATTTATATCAGTATTGGCGCATTCGTCCTTATTTGTAATATACTTTTTAATAATGAATCAAAAAAAGATTGAAACATTTGTAATAGAGCAAGAAGACGCAAACATAAGACTTGATAATTTTCTCTCAAACATTTATCAGGATATTTCCCGTTCTTATATTCAAAAACAGATAAAAACAGGTCGTGTAACAGTTAATACTAATACAACCAAGCCGTCATATATATTAAAAAACGACGATGTAATCAGCACTGATTTTGAAGATGCTGCTGCAGAAGTGATTGAACCGCAAAATATTCCGCTTGAAATTTTGTATGAAGACAACTCTATGCTTGTTGTTAACAAACCTGCAGGCATGCTTACCCATCCAACATCTCTTGAAAAAGAAAATACACTTGTTAATGCACTTTTATATTATACAAACGGAAAATTATCCGACTGCAACGGTCTGTTTCGACCGGGGATTGTTCACAGACTTGACCGAAACACCTCAGGGCTGCTAATGGCAGCAAAAAATAATGACGCCTACAACTTTTTAAAATCTGAAATGCAGCAGCATAATATAGAAAAAAAATATTATGCTATAGTCAGCGGTGTAATAAAGGACGACACAGGAACCATTAATGAACCTATTGGCAGGCACAGAAGCAAACCCGAAAAAATGGCTGTGGTGCACGATGGCAAGCCTTCCGTTACTCATTATAAAGTTATGGAAAGATTTAATAATTGTACGCTTGTTGAAGTAAAGATTGAAACAGGCAGAACTCATCAGATAAGAGTGCATATGGCTTATATAAAACATCCCGTTGTAAATGACACCCTATACGGCGGTACAAAAATTCCGGTAAAAACCAAAGAGCAGCTTCTACAGGCTTATTCGCTAAAATTTACATCACCTCAAGATAACAGTGAACATTTGATTAAAATAGACTTTGACGATGATATAATAAAGACACTAAACTATTTAAGGAGTAAGAAATGAATAAAACTATAGAAAAATACATATATCTTTTCATTGAAATAATTGTTGTCGCAGCTTTCTTATGCTTTATATACTTTAACAGAAATATTGATATATCTTATTTTTGCCCGATTATGCAAAAAGTATATACTACTAAATTTATATATCTAGCATTATTTATTTTCATAATTTCCAATGCAGCAGGATATGCGTTCTGCTGCTTTTTCAAGACCAAAGTCAGTGCACTCGTTGATGCATACCAAAAAAGGCATGAGAATATATCAATAGAAAAAGACACGGATAAAGCTAAAATTGCTGCCCTTGAGGCAAAAATAGCTACTTTAGAAACAGCACTGGATAATGCCTTAAAAAACAAATAGATATAAAGTATATACTAACAAATATCAAAAGCAAAGCCAAAAATCATACAGGCTTTGCTTTTTAGTTATTTTACACATAATGTTAAGAAATGTTACACAGTATATAACAAATATAGCAATTTTCTATAAGAATTTTTTTTTATATATATACAAGAGAGAAAAAGATAAACCTGAGAGAGTTTATCCACAAATACCTAATAAATACCTTTACACTATTTACAACCGTACCTAGACTAAGTTTTAAGGAGAGCAAAATGACTATAGGGGCTATTAACACAAGATTATTGTCTTTGACGTTGTATAAAAGCAACTTGGAGTATAGCATTACTTCTATAAGCAACAAAAGACAACAAATAGCATATCAAACAATGCAATTGGCTGATGCTGACTGGGAATCTGATCCCAGAATTCAACAATTGCAGGCAATGGATTCTTACCTTGAATTGCAGCAAAAGAACTTGGAAACTCAACAAAAAGCTGCTGCTTCCGAATTGGAAAGTATGCAGAAAATCTTAGACACTAACGTTAAGAAAGACTTTACATTGAACGTCAACGCATAATTTAGGCTTGATGAATATATGTCTTACTTAAATGTAACAAATACCTTAAAATGTTTACCAATCCTTTATAAATAAGGCTTTAAATTTGAATTTCATTCGCTTGTTTGCTAATATAAGCGTGATGAAGAAGATTAATATTTTTCAAACTTTTGAAACTTTTATGGCAGAACCCCTGAGTATTATTCGTGATCGGATAATACAAATTTGTCATGTTGAAGCGGACGGTGTGGATGTACAAAATAAGATTCAGTTTAATTTGTCGGATGAATCCGCACAAATTAACGTTTATAACAGCCCCGGTGCATACAATCTTCTTTCGGCAGTTTTATACAAAAAAAAGATACTAAGCGGTAAATATGATAATCAAACAGGCAAAATTTCTCAAGAGCGCACAAAATCTCTCACAGTGTCCAAATTATAATCTTCCTGAAATTGCTCTTTTAGGTCGTTCTAATGTCGGTAAGTCCTCATTTATCAACACTATAACGAACAATTCCAAACTTGCAAAAACGAGTAACAAACCGGGCAAAACAAGGCTAATAAACCTGTTCAATATTAACGAAAGGTTTATTATTGCTGATTTGCCGGGCTATGGCTACGCAAAAGTATCAAAAGACGTTCAAAATGAATGGCAAAAAAATCTTGAAGAATATCTGCTAAACCGCAATGAACTTAAATTGTTGATACAATTCATAGATGCAAGGCATGAAATACAAAATAATGATATACAAATGCAAGAATGGCTTAGTTACAATAATCTCAACTCAATTGTCGTCACAACAAAGATTGATTTAGCACCAAAATCACGCATTCAGGCTATTGTTAATGATTTTAAAAAGGTCACAAATAGGGAAGTTTTTCCTTTTTCTACCGTAAATAAACGATATAACGATGCCCTGTTGGATTATATTGAGCAATCAATCTTATAAATTCTTTTTTAAATTTTCAGGGATATATTTTTCCCAGCTTTCATCAAGGTTTTTAAAAAAGTTATGTGCGTCAATTACGTCATCGTAGCATATTGCGTCGGGACCGTCCTGGATTTGTAAAGCAAGGTCTGCTTGAGAGCGTTTTAAAGCTTCCTTCTCATCACAATCACCCAATATTGCAATACCGAAGGATTTACCGCAATTCTGGCAAATTACCTGTATTACGTTGAGATTTTTTTCTTTTCTTAAAACAAATACAGAATCCTCTGTAAAATCAGCTTTACACTCAGAACAACACATGTCTGAAAACAGCATATTTATTAATCTTTTATTCATACACTCCTCATATTACTATAAATAATGTTAAGTTTTGTTACAATTTAGATAAAATCCTCCAAAAACATGTTATAAATTCTGAAAAATGGGAATTATATACATGTAATAGTTGAATGTTGTAGTTAAACAGAATGAGTAGGTGGCATCATGGAAATTTTAACTTTAGTAGCATTTGGCGGTTTAATGTATTTAAGCTTAATTACCATTCCGGAAATTATGGAAAAGAGAGCAGCTAAACAACAATAATTAGCCAAAGAAGTTTTAAAAGATTTATTTATGAACCCTTGCAGCATTATTTTATGCCTTGCGGGGGTTCTTCCGTATAATCATGACGTTTAAATTAAACTTAAGTTCCGAGAAGTTACTTCAACAATTTATCATTATTATCAGACTCGGATTTGTCATTTAATGATGATTCGTCGAGATGTTTTTTCAAAACAGCGATATTTTTTAAGTTGTTTTCATTTATTTTCTTAAAAACTTCTCTTAATTTTTCTTCACTGGGCTGAACAGCAGATGCACTGCCAAAAGAGATAGCAATATCACCTTTATTAAGGGCATATATAGAAAGAGCAATTATACACCAGAGCAAAGAGCCGTGCACAAGTGACATAACCGGTGCCTGCATAAAAAAGCCCGCAAAATAGTTCCATATATTCATGCAAACCCAGCCTGGAAATATAAGAAAACCTGCAATAAGGCAGCCTACACAAAATATCGCAAGAACTAAGCCTTTAAAACCGTTTATTTTAATAACACTAAATTTTCTATTCATATTAACTGCCTATCATTTGATTAAATTCAATCTCGTTTATAATTTTAACCCCGAGTGCAACCGCTTTATCGTATTTGGAACCGGGGTTATCACCGGCAAGAACGTATGTTGTATTCTTGCTGACGGATGAAGATGTTTTACCGCCGTTTGCTTTAATAATAGCACTAAATTTATCTCGTGTATCAGAAAGTGTTCCGGTTATTACAAAAGTCATACCTTTGAAAATTTCTGAACCACCGGTATTTTCAACACTTTGAGGAATTACGCCGTATTTATATAAATCTTCAAGAATAACATTATTGTATGAATCAGAGAAAAAATCAAGAATACTGACGGCTATTTTATCACCACAACCGTCAATACTTAATATTTCGTCAACAGAAGCACTCCGTAAAGAGGACAGGGTCAAAAATTTATTAGCAAGCTGCTCTGACATTTCTTTACCGACATGCCTGATGCCCAAAGAATTAATGAATCTAGCCAGTGTAGGATTTTTAGAGGCTTGAATTGCAGTGTAAAGATTTTGAGCTGATTTTTCAGCTACCAGATTAATTTTCATTAAATCATCAACCGTAAGCTTGTATAAATCAGCAGGTGTTTTAACAAGCTTGTTATCGACAAGCTGCGCTACGATATTACTGCCAAGACCATCAATATCCATACACTCTTTTGATGCCCAGTATTCAATTTTTGATTTTATTTGTGCCGGACAATTTTTGCTGTTAGGGCAATATAAATTAACCTCATTATCTATGGGTACAAGCTTTGCACCGCAGCAAGGGCAAAATTCGGGTGCTTGAAAATGTGTATTAGATTCGTGTAAATGTTCTGTAACACATATAACCTTAGGTATAATTTCAGCGGCTTTTTTTATTAAAACTCTGTCCCCTATATTGATATTTAACCTTTTAATTTCATCAAAGTTATGTAAAGTTGCCCTTTGAACAGTTGAACCGGAAATAAACACCGGTTTTAAAACAGCAACAGGCGTAACAGCACCGCTTCTACCGACATTTACCTCAATATTCTCGACAATAGTAGACATTTCTTCGGGCGGGAATTTATACGCTGTTGCCCACCTTGGTGCTCTTGCAGTAAAGCCCATTTCGTTCTGCAGAGTAAAATTGTTAATTTTAATAACAACACCGTCTGTAGCATAATCCAGAGTCTTACGTTTTTCGTCCCATTCTTTGCAATAGTTAATTGCCTCTTGAATGTTTTTGCAAACTCTATAATTAGGGTTTACGTTAAATCCCTGTGATTTTAAAAACTCAAGCATTTCGGAATGTGAGTTTATTGTTATTTCATTGCTGTCAATGCGACCGTAATATGCAAACATCGATAAATTACGTTCTCGTGTTATTTCAGGGTCAAGCTGCCTTAAAGAACCTGCTGCTGCATTCCTTGGATTAGCAAAAACTTTAGCATTATTAGCAATCTGAACTTCATTCAATTTTTCAAAAACTTTAACAGGCATAAACACTTCGCCTCTTACCTCGAGAGATTTAATATTTGCCTGAATACTGTGTGGAATAGCCTTTATTGTTTTTAAATTTAGAGTGATATTTTCACCAACAAAGCCGTCACCTCTTGTAGCACCGAGTATAAATTTTGAATTTTCGTAATTTAAAGAAATAGCAAGACCGTCAATCTTTAACTCACAAACAAGCTCAGGTTGAATATCAAGGGAATAAGTTTTTCGTAATCGTTCATACCACAGTTCCAAATCCTGATATGAATATGTATTATCCAGACTGTAGAGCCTTTCTTTGTGTTTATGAGAAGGAAACTTTTTCTCTGACGCCGAACCTACTTTATTAGTCGGTGAATCCGGTTGTTTAAACAGAGGATAAGTATTTTCCAGATCAACAAGCTCTTTAAACAGCCTGTCATACTCAACATCGGATACTGTTGGTGCATTCTGTTCGTAATACTCCTTGCTGTAGCGGTTAAGAAGCTGTGTTAACTCCTCAATTCTGGTTTTAATCTCAGTATTATTAATAATATATTTCCTGTATAATCTAACAGTATAATTTTACAACAAAATCAGCAGATATTATGAGCATAATAAAAAAAATTAAGGATTATTATAAATCTAACAAAAGTTTATTATTTACTACCCCGACTCACTCGCAGGGGAGCTTTATTATACCTGATGCGCAAGATATACTCGGTTCACAATATTTTAAATCTGATTTTTCGGAAATTGACGGATTCGACAACTTAAGAGCACCACAGGACACAATTAAAGCTGTACTTGAACAAATTTCGCAAATATATCACTCTAAATATTCATTTATGCTGACTAATGGTTCAACCTCAGGGATACTGGCTGCAATGCTGTCAGTTTTAAAAAACAATGATAAAGTACTCATTGCAAGAAATTGTCATATTTCAGTATATAACGGACTTGTTTTAACAGGTGCAAGACCACTGTGGTTTCTGCCTGATGCGGATGAACAATGGGGAATTTATAAAGGTATTACTGCGAAAGATATTGAAAAATATTTTGAATCCGAAAATGATATTAAAGCTGTGATTATAACCAGCCCGACTTATGAAGGCATATTCAGCGATATTAAAAACATTTCTGAAATCTGTAAAAAAAATAACGCAATATTAATTGTAGACGAGGCACACGGTGCATTACTCAACTTTGCAGACCTTGGCTCTAAGCCGGCAATTCTTTCAGGTGCAGATATCAGCATACAATCTTTGCATAAAACTGCCGGTGCAATCAACCCTGCCGCACTTATGCATATAGCCGATTCATCGCCCGTAAAACCTGAGTCTGTACAAAATGCACTTAACCTTATTAACACAACATCCCCATCCTATCCGCTGATGGCTGATATTGAAGCGACTGTCAAATATCTTAATTCCTCTGCAGGAAAAGAATACATTACAAATCTTTTACAGCAAATTGAAATTTTTAAAACATGTCTTTCACAAAATATATCCTGTTACAGCGAAAACAACGATAAAACAAAGCTGTTACTGCGATTTAACGGCTGCAATGCATTAGATATTGCTGAAATACTTAACACTAAATATAATATTGAAGAAGAATACTCAACACAAAAAGCATTACTGTTCATAACCGGTATCGGAACAACGCCTGAGAAACTCAAAAAACTTTCTGAAGCATTGTTTAATATATCTGATGAAAATTTTGAATCCCATGCTGACTGCACTAATCCGCTAAATTTAACTTTACCTGTTATGAAATATACTCCTGGAGCAGCTTATCAACTCGACAGTAAAATTATTGATAAAGACTCTGCCCAGGGTTGTATATGTGCAGAATGTATTATGAAATACCCACCCGGAATTCCTTTATTACTTCCCGGGGAACTAATACAAAACTCTCACTTATGCTGCATAGAAAAATCAACCGTACGGGTTATTTAATATTTTCTTCTCAAGGCATAAATCATAACCGATGATATTTTACTGCCCTGTTTAGCTTCAATATTGTATTGTCCCATAACATCAAAGCTATATAAACTCGGATGAATATTTTCAAAGTACAGTTTAAATTTTGGAGTAGCAATAATCTTATTTTTAATTTTGATATTTATTATTTTATCAAGATAATCATTTTTATCCTGCAAATCTTTTAGATTATCAAAGATATCAACTGCACAATAAAACGCAACTTCCAACTTTGGCACAATTTCAGGTTTAATTAATCTTGAGGAATTTGTGACAAGATTAATAATAAAATCTTTTGACAAAGATACATCATTCAGCAAAAAATACAACGAACCGGCTGAAATTCCTTTATCCTCGATATAAGGTTCATTCATAGATTCTAATATGGCTTTGTGCAATTTTTCTTCAAGCTTTGCTGTATCAACTTCAACATCTGTCATCGCCGTTAAATATGAAGAATGCATAATAGCTGCAATTTTAATTTTTACCAGCATATAATTATTTTTCTTCAGCTCTGCAATAAAATCACGCTGTAATTCTTCATTTACTTTTTTAGTCACGTCACGGTTGTAATTCTCTACTTTTTTATTAAATTTTTCATGATTACTTTCCAAAAATACAACAAAACAGTTAAAAAAGTATGTAATTACAACAAATATACCTGAAACTAAAACCGGCAGAATTTGAATAATTTCGTCATATAAAGGAGTATCCTTAATAGCAAAAGCGAAGAAATTAATAATATTCCAAATATAAAGCTCCAACCACTCCGGCATGGTTAATCTTGCACTAAACACAAGCCAATAAATAAAAAATAATATTGCCATTGCAATGTTAAAAAAAGTGATTAAAGATACTGTATATTTAATTTCATCAAAAAAATTATCAACGAATTTTGCTATCTTATTAAGAACCATTTATACCTCAAGTACGATATTATCTATTAACCTTACCCCGCCGACTCTTGCCGCTAAAGCACAAATTGTAGCCTCGCCAACAAATTCAACGGGTTTAAAAGTATCAAAGCTGACAAATTCCAGATACTCAAGTTCAACATTTTTATCAAGGTTTGTCAATCCCGTATCAAACATTTTTTTAGTTTCCTTAACACCGGCGTCATACATACCTCTAATTGCGAATAATGCTTTACTCAAAGATAATGCAATTTTTTTCTGTTCTTCTGTCAGATACTTATTTCTTGAACTGAGAGCCAAACCGCTATCTTCTCTGACAAGCGGACAAGGAATAATTTCAATTGGAAAATTCAAATCCTTTACCATCTTTTTAATCAAAAACAACTGTTGAATATCCTTCATGCCAAAACACGCAAAATCAGGCTGTACGATATTAAATAGCTTTGTTACAACAGTTTCAACACCGTCAAAATGTCCGACACGTGACTTACCACACATTATGTCGGTAAGTTCATAAGGCGGTGCAACCATCGTTAAATCTGAAAATTTTTGCAAGTCCGGATACATTTCATTCACAGACGGTGCAAAAATTATATCTACTCCTGCTGACTCGGCAACTAATTTATCAGAATCAAGCGTTCTCGGATATTTGTCATAATCCTCGCCGGGACAAAACTGAATAGGATTAACAAATACAGATGCAACGGTAATATCTGCTATTGAATGAGCTTTTTGCATAAGAGATTTATGCCCGTCATGCAAACAACCCATTGTCGGTACCAGAGCTATGCTTTTTCCGTTCCTTTTATGTTCGGTTATTATTTCTCTGAGTTTACTTATTTCATTTACTATAACCAGTCCCATTTTATTTATCTCCACATAAATTTCTCAATTCGTTTAATGAAACACTGTCAAGGTGAAAAACTTCCGACTCGGACGGAAATACACCCGAATGTACGTCATTAACATAACTTTCACCGGCATTTTTGATTACAGAAGCTAAATCAGCATACTTTCTGGCAAATTTTGGGGTAAAATCAGAAAATTTGCCGAGTATATCATCAGCGACAAGTACCTGACCGCTTGTATAGCGACCTGCACCGATGCCTATAGTAGGTATATTAAGATTATCTGTAATATATTTTGCAGATTCTTCAGGAACCATCTCAAGAACAACGCAAAAAGCACCTGCTTCTTGCAATTTTATTGCCTGCTGCAAAATATATTCTGTTTTGCCTGCAGTTTTACCCTGTATCTTGTAGCCGCCCAAAACATTTAAATATTGAGGTGTAAAGCCGAGATGACCTACAACCGGAATACCGCTTTCAACACATCTTTGCACAACATTTATAATGTGTTGAGTTGCACCTTCTAATTTAACAGCCGAAGCACCTGCTTTGATTAAATCACCGGCATTTCTAACAGCTTCATCAATTGACAGATGATAGCTCATAAAAGGCATATCAGCAACCACCAAACATCTTTTAGCCCCTCTTGCAACAGCAGAGGTAAAGGTCAGCATATCATTCATTGTAACATGTATTGTGGAATCATAACCTAATACTACCATTCCCAATGAATCGCCGACAAGAATCGAATCAACACCGGCTTCGTCAAAATATTTAGCCGTAGAATAGTCATAAGCCGTGAGCATAGTAATTTTTTCATTACTTTTCTTCTTTTTAGCAAATGCGGCAACAGTTATATCTTTAAGCTTTGTTTCAACCGACATATTACACCTTACTTACTTTTTGATTATTTTTTGTCTTTAACTGTTTTTTATACCAGTAACTAATTGCTCTTGCGAGTCTTGAAGGACTATGCCGTACATATTTTTCTTCATTTTCTTCATAGAGTCTTGTAGCAACAATATTAATATTTTTGGATTTAATCTTATCAGCATCGACAACTACCGGATAAGAATTTGCAGCAGCATAATCAGGCGACAGATCATCAGGTAGCGAATTATTGACCAACACAGCCTGTATCATATCAGGATAACCGGAATGGTCTAATATTGCCTGAATATGTTCCGATGCAGTGTAACCGGTTGTTTCACCGGGCTGCGTCATAATATTGCAAACATAGATTTTCTTAGCATCTGATTTTGAAATAGCCTGTGAAATTTCTTTAATCAACAGATTAGGAATAACACTTGTGTACAAACTGCCGGGTCCGAGAATTATCAAATCCGCATCTTTAATTGCCTGCAAAACATCAGGCAATGCTTTACAGTCTGATGGCTCTGTAAATAGTCTTTTTATTCTTTTTCCTGTTTCCGGAATACTTGATTCACCTCTTACGATTGTTCCGTCCTCAAGCTCCGCAGCTAGTTTCATATCATCGAGAGTTGAAGGCAAAACACGCCCCCTGATAGACAAAACTTTAGAAGATTCCTGCACCGCACGAACCATATTACCTGTAATAGCACACAGAGCGGTTAAAAATAAATTACCGAAGCTATGCCCCTCAAGCCCTTCACCTGTTTTAAAACGGTATTGAAAAAGCTTGGTAACTAAATCCTCATCATCCGCAAGTGCAGCAATGCAATTACGTATATCCCCCGGGGGCAATACTCCCATTTCATGTCTTAATCTGCCTGAACTGCCGCCGTCATCACCGACTGTTACAACAGCTGTAATATTATTTGTAAGTTTTTTTATACCTTTTAGCATTGTGGACAAGCCGGTACCACCGCCAACAGCAACAATTTTAGGACCATAGTTTAATTTTCTTCTCTTATAAAGAGATTCCAAAAGAGCATGTCTGTCACGTTCTTCGGTCAAATCAAGGATTGAATAATTAGTATTCTTCCATCCTTTTAAAAATATGTATGCTCCTGCAAAAACAAGAATAATGCCTAAAAATTCCTGATTAACAGTTGTCGCAATGTATTTTAAAATACCGACAGCAAAATATACGGGACGCATGTTAAAAAGTACGCATAAGCCCAGCAAACTGACTACAGTACCTAAAATTATTAAGCCGAACCAACGTTTAACCTGCAAACCAGGCAATAACCAACCTGCATCCTTTGGCATTTTTATTTTAGTTAAAAACTTTTTCAACATACTTCTCCCGATATAAATTAATCAACTATTCTACCCATCCTGAAGTAACTACTTTATTGTAATTAACAGGACGTGGTTCAACAATATTTCCGCATTCTTTTAACAAATCTGATATTGAGCCGGCATTTACATCAAAATGCAACGTATCAAATTCAATACTAGTAAACTCATTATCAGCAAAATCAATTTCATTATTATTAATAAGGCGTTTAAAACGCTGTAACAACGATTCGGAATCTGCAATATTTTCAGCGGAAAAATCAACTAATGCGTCATTATTATATTTTTTGTTTAATATAATTTCCTGAGCAATTGTAATATTAGCCCTTGCTTCGGTTTCTTTTAAAATATTACCGGATGCACCGTATAGCATAAGCCATTTACTGTATTTTTTCACAGCTTTTGCGATAGCGAGCGAAAAATCAAGATTTTGTGAAGCAATCTCATACATTAAACCACCCGGTCTGACGTGTTCAATATTCAAACTTGCCGCTTTTGTAAAAGAAGATATTGCCCCGAGCTGGTATAAAACAATGGCTTCGATTTCATCATAATCCAAAGTAAGAGGGTCTGAAACAGACTCAGGCAGATAAATCAATGCACCTACTTCTTTGCTTTTAAACTTACAAAATTCAAGTGCATTTTTGATTGCGAGAGGATTGGTAAAATTAGGATAACAAGCAATATTTACGGAACTTACATAATCTGTAAGTTCAAAACCTTTATCCTTATTATCTTCATCAAAAAACTCCGCAAGGTTAATATTAAAATCAATATACTTATTTATTTTTTCCATTTTTAATATCTAACTCCGATATATTATTCTACACACAATTATAACTCATCAAATTTGTTAGTCTATAATTTAAAATTAAGAAAAAATAAAGAATTGTTCACAATAATATTGAAAAATTCCAATTTAATGTTATTATAAATTTGTAAGGAAAGAAACGGCACTACCGTTTCTTTTTTATTTAAGAAAAATTTTACATAGGATAAGATGCAGCCTGCAAGTTTTAACAAAAACGAAATTCTTCAAAAACTGACACCTCTCATTGAAAACACTGCAATGAGATATAATCTCATCCCGATAGAAATTGATTTTACTAAAGAATCTGGAAAGTGGTTTTTAAGAATCTTTTTGTATAAAGACAGCGGCGTTACTCTGGATGATTGTGAAAACGTTTCACGCAGCCTTAACCCGTTTTTGGATGAACTCATACCTGTAAAATTCTACCTCGAAGTCAGCTCACCCGGACTGGAACGAAAATTAAAAACAGATAAAGAATTTATTATTTTTAACGGCAAGACTATAGATTTAAAACTTAAAAGTCTAATAGACGGAACCGAAGAAAAACATTTTTTGTGTAAAATCATTGATTTTGATGTAGAAAAAGGTTTGACAGTACAAAAACTCGACGACGAAAAATTATACACAGTACCTAAAGATAAAATTGCAAAAGCACAATTATATTTAGAAGACATATAGAAACAGGAGAATAAGATGATTAAAATCGGAACAGCTCTTTTTGAAGCAACTGAGGAACTCGAAAGAGAAAAAGGTATTTCTAAAGAAGTTATTATTGAATCCTTAAAAGATGCGCTTGTTGCTGCATACAAAAAACATATCAGAGTCAAAGAAGCACCAAATGTCGAAGCAATTTTAGACGAAGTTTCAGGCGAAATCGGTGTATTCAGAACAAAGCTGGTTGTTGAAAATGTTGAAGATGAAAATCTTGAAATTTCACTGGAAGACGCAAAAGAAATTGATGACGAAGTTGAGCTCGAGGATGAAGTAAAAATTGAAGTTACACCTGAAAATTTCGGTCGTATTGCTGCACAATCAGCAAAACAAGTTATCACGCAGAGAATTCGTGAAGCGGAAAGAAAACTGGTTCTTGACGAATTTATGGAGAAAAAAGGAACACTTACAACAGGTATCATCCAGCGTGTTGAAAACAGAAATGTGTATGTAAACATAGGCAAAACTGATGCTATATTGCCCTTCAGAGAACAAATTCCCGGAGAATATTACAAACCCGGCAACAGAATCAGGGTTTTTGTTCTTAACGTAAAAGAAACAAACAGACTTCCGCAGGTAATAGTATCACACGCACACGCCGAAATCGTAAGAGAACTTTTTGAACTGGAAGTTCCTGAAATTGAAGACGGCATTGTAGAAATTAAATCTATCGCCCGAGAAGCAGGCTTCAGAACAAAACTTGCAGTACATTCCAATGACCCTGAAATTGATTCGGTTGGTGCCTGCATAGGACCAAGAGGTTCCAGAATTCAGACTATTGTTGGCGAACTTAAAAACGAAAAAATCGATATCGTAAGATGGTCAGAAGATCCTGTAGAATACATTGTTAACGCATTGTCACCTGCAAGAATCCTTTCAGTAGACATACTTGCCGATGATGAAAATGCACATGAAGCACTTGTTATTGTTCCTGATGACCAGTTGAGCCTTGCTATCGGCAGAGAAGGTCAAAACGTAAGACTTGCACACAAACTCACCGGCTGGAAAATCGATATTAAAAACGAATCACAGGCTGCTCAGGCAGAAGCGGCTTACCAGGCTCAGTATGAAGAAGAACATCATGCTGATGAAGACGATTTTGCTGATGTGCCAGCAGAAGATAGCGAAGAAGAACCCATTGTAGAAGAAGAATACGGCATTGATGCAGAAGATATGGTTGAAGAAGTTACAGATTCAGAATCTGAAAATTCTGAAGAAGTTTAATTAATTCAGCTTGTCACAAATATCAAACACCTAAAAGCGTGCAATATGCACGCTTTTGCTATATTAGGGTAATATGATATTGATATTTCTAATAAAACATGAGCAAAGCGAGCTCAAAAGCTTACCAACTTTTAAATAACACTCCCAATTGCTCAGATTCTGAACCCACCAAATCTTCGCAAACCTGCAACGATGAACGTTTCAGAATGACAAATTTTCTTAGCCGCAGTGTAAACGGCTTACAAAGTAAGCCGTCCGTGGATTGCCTTCTTTTGCCGTTGAGCTGTGGCGAAACGTGCAAAATGGCTTCACGAATTCACTATGATATTTCCCGTAAAAACTATAAATTAACTGTCATCCTGAGGAGCGAAGCGAGCTCAGGATCTTACCAACTTTTAAATAACACTCCCAATTGGTCAGATTCTGAACACACCAAATCTTCGCAAACCTGCAATGATGAACGCTTCAGAATGACAAATTTTTTTAGCCGCAGTGTGCACGGCTAACTATGTTAGCAGTACTGTTGATTGTTACAACAAAAAATTAAATGCTTTCTTACATATTAAAACTTATCATTATACGACCTTATACCTGCAAATGCTAAATACTCCGGGTACTCCCCAAAACTTGCATAATACAGTTTTTACAATCAAATTCAAGCGGAAATTTACGTCCTGATTCATCAACAAGAAAAAGTTTTCTGTTATCTTTAGATTTTTTCAGACATATTCCAGCAAAATCACGCAGACAGTGCTTTGTTTTCATAAGAATTATATTTTTTTGTTTGGAAATTTCAGGCGCAAACTCTTTTACCTTACATCCACAGCCTTCATAAAAAGCTTTTGATTCTGTATTTGAAATATTAAATGAGTAATCAAGTTCATTTATCGGATAATCGCTGTATTTTACAGATGTATCTCGTCTTTGAAATTTGTAATTTTCTTTTGATTTTTTCTGTAAAAGCAAAACCGCCTGACGCCGTATCTCATTTATCTTAGAAACGGGAATAAACAGATTAAACTCGCTGTCAACCGATATATCAGCAGCATAAAACTCTGTTTCTCCGAGTTTTGTAAGCTGTCTTACAACATTTTCACGTGCTTTTTCAATATTATTAGCCTTTTCAAAATTTTCATTAAATTTATATGTTATTTCGTTGTCAGCAAAGGTCTTGAGTATAATTTTTTCGTTATCAACCTTAATTTTCAGAGGAATTTTTCTGATTATCTCAGCTGAATTTAGAGAAGAATAAAAATTAGAGTCATAATTTCTGTACAAAACAGTACCTGCAGCAATACCTGTCGCATTCAAGACTTCTATGTATTTATTTGCGAGTTTTGTCACAGTAGTGCCGGAAAGCTCATTATTTTTATCAAAAAAAGTTACTTTATCGGCAATACTTAAATGTTTAGTTGTATCAATTTGTATGGAGTTGCCTCTGACAGAAATAACCTTGCCTATTTTTTCTCCAATAAATTTAGGCGAATTTTTATTAATAAAAATCTTTCTTTTGCCGTCAATGAAAAAGTCTGTATATCCTCTGTTAAAAGTTTTATTAACATCTGGTACAAAATCAGTTAAAATATCACCGAAAGAAGGTCTTGAATTTGCGCAAATTGCGTCAATAAGCCTTCTGTAATATAAAACTGCATTGGTCACGTATTCTTTATCTTTAAGCCTTCCTTCAATTTTCAATGAGGTTACTTTAGCCTCAATCAGCTCATTTATATGAGCAGAAAGGTTATTATCTTTCATTGAAAGCAAATACCCGCAAGGAATTACAATATTGTTGTTTTCGTCAATTACCGTATATTTTTTACGGCAAGGCTGGGCACAGTCACCACGATTTGCACTTCTGTTACCAATAAAATTACTGAAATAGCATTGTCCGCTGTAACTGACGCATAATGCTCCGTGTACAAAAACCTCTGTTTCTATATCTATATTATCCGCAACATTTTTTATTTCGGAAATTGAAAACTCACGTGGTAAGACAACCCTGTCTACATTCACGGATTTCAAAAATTTTATTTTTTCAAGTGAATCATTGTTGCACTGCGTGCTTGCGTGTAATACTACGGGTGGAAGATGCATTTTAAAAAAAGAAAAATCTTGAAAAATTATCGCATCAACACCTATTTCATACAAATCCCATATCAGTTTTTCAACATCGGCAAGCTCATTATCATAAAGAATAGTATTTACGGTTACATATATTTTAACAAGAAATTTGTGCGCATAATCAACAACTTGTGCAATATCTTCAAGCGAATTGCCGGCTTTTTTTCTTGCACCGAAACTTTGGGCACCGATATAGACAGCGTCAGCTCCTGCATTTATTGCAGCAATAGCACACTCTTTATTTTTTGCGGGTGCAAGTAATTCAACTGTGTATTTTTTATCAATCATTACAAAAATTATACAATAATAAAAAAAATCTCGAAAAACAGGTGACATTTGAATATGTTTTTATTACGATTATAAACGTCACATATTTTGTTGATATGTGCATTTTGTAACTTTAAAATCACCGAAAATAATTATTAAAGGAGAATAAAAAATGCAAGTTATTTTGAAAAAAGATGTACAAAACGTAGGTGAAGCCGGTGACGTAGTTAACGTTAAAGACGGTTACGCAAGAAACTTTTTACTTCCGCAAAACTTTGCCGAAGTTGCTACAGATGGTGCTTTAAAAAACAGAGAGCAAAACCTTGCAAGAATCAAAGCTAAACAAGAAAAACTTCATCAAGAAGCTCTTGAACTTGCTAAGAAAATTGAAGCACTTGAAAAACTTGAACTTTCTGCAAGAGCAGGCGAAACAGGCAAATTATTCGGTACTATCACAACTAAAAAATTAGCTGAAGAATTAAATGCAAAATTAGGTACTTCAATAGACAGAAAAGTTATTTCTTTAGATGCTGCAATCAATAAAATAGGCGAATTCAAAATGCTTATTAAATTGACTTCTAAAGTAAAAACAGAACTGCCTGTTATTGTTACAGCTTCTGAAGTTATTAAATCAGAAATCGAAGAAACTCCTGAAACTGAAGAAGCAGCTGAATAGTTTTACTTAATAAATGATAAAAAATCCGGCAAATTATTTGCCGGATTTTTTGTAATAAATATTTACATTTACAAAAATTGTAACAAGATTTTATGATTTAAAGTTTTTATTATAATAAGTGTAGGAAATTACAGGTTAGAAATGTCACAAAATATCCCATCATACAATCCGGCACAAATACAGCAGATACAGCAACTGCAGCAATTGCAACAGGCTCAGGCTCAAAATGCTAATTTTACAGCTATGCCTAATGCTGCACCAATCGCAGATAAGGGAGTTGTACAAAACAACCCTATTTTAAATGCTGCTGCAAATACTCCGGATAATCCGCTTACATTTCTGGCTGCAGCCGGTATTAGTTCAGCAGCACTTATGGCTATTAATAACTTCATAAACAACCCGCTGCAAACAAAAAATTATGATGAAACCTTTTTCAAAAAGGTAGAAACATTTATAGACAAATACGCCTCAAACCATAAAATACAAAATGGATTAAACACATTAAAAAACTGGGGTAACAGTATTAAAAATACTGCAAATAAATCTGAAATTTTACGCACTTTATTCCAAAAGCCAGGCGTCGGCGGCTCTCAGGTTCAATCTCAAGCAGCAGGTGCTAAAGGACATTTAGCAAACCGTGCTATTGAAACAATGAAAAAATACAAAGAGTATTACCAGAAGACAACCGGTGCTGAATTTAAAGAATTTGATGCAATCCTTAACAAAGCAGGGAAAGAGTCTTACAAATACTATGATGACATAATGTCAGCAATTAGGAACTCATCTGCGGATTTAACTAAAGTCATGGGGAAAAAACCATGGTGGGGCTTAGGACTTGTTAAAAACAAAGTTTCGCTGCAGGAAATACTAAACAAAGATATATTAATAAAAAATTATAAAACAGCAGGCACCTCTATAGGTAAAAAGACCGCCGGTTATCTTATGAGAAGCATTGAATGTTTAACAAACGGTATGTTCTCAGGTAAAGGTCAGGTTTTAATACAGGCTTTAATGATTGCTCAATCAGCAAACGAAGCTTCTAAAGCTGAGAAAGGTGAAAAATTCTCTACATTTATGGCATCATTTGCCGAACTTATGTCCTTCCTTGCTACAATGGGCATACAGATGAGAGTCGTTAACCATCTTGCCGGCTTAAAACATATCGGAATGTCAAAAGAGAACGTGACAAAACTGCACGAAGCTATTGAAAAAGCTAATCAGGCAGCAAAAGCAGGCAACCACACAGAATACGCAAGACAATTAAATATAATTGATAAATTAAAAGATGTATCCAAAACTACTACAACAGCAGGTAACACAGCACTCAAATGGTACCAGAAACCTGTTAAATGGTTTGGTAAACTTATGAGCTTTGGTCGTGTAAAAGAAACGATTAAACCGCTTAAAACCGGAAAATTTGCAACAAACATGGCTAAAATCCCATACGGTTTGAAAGTCGGTCTGGGTTATGCAGGCAGGGTTGCATTACTTATGGGTGTAATTATCCCTGTATTTTCTGGCATTGCCAAAAAAATTTCTTATGCAATTTTCGGAAAACCGACAAAAACCCTTGAAAAACAAAAACAAATGGAAGAAGCCGGCGAAAATACAAACCAGATACAAGACGGACAGCCTTTGCAGCCTGAACAACAGGTTCAACCTCTACATCAGCCGCAACAGACTTATCAACAACCTGCACAACAAGTTCAACCTCTACAACAGCCAGCACAACCTGGAAGTCTATACCAGCAGCTAAACAACAGGTATCAAAATAATCCAATGGGGGCTCAAGCTATGAGCACAACTACACCGGCCGCAACCATCATGAGAACCCCTGAACAAAATGCCGGTATTACAAGAAGCTATATTCCAAGCCCGATTCTCGGCGTTGAAAACAGCATAACACCGGCAATGACCCGCTCTGCTGAAATTGATGCAGTATTGCGACAGGCTGACTTGGCTGAAGCACAGGCACAAAAATATCTATAATAAGACATACAAAATATATACTTATACTGAAAAAGCTTACTATTAATGAACCATAACTTTTAATATTTCTTAACAATTGCTCAAAATTTGGCAATAAATAAATAAAAAAATACTTTATTTTAATAAGAACTAGACTATTACAACTATAGGGGACTTACGATAATGTGCTATGAACTTGATAGTACAAAAAGAATAAAACCGACACTCAGTGCTCAAACAGAAAGCACTCCTGACGTTGTAACTGAAGATACAACATCATTGCAAGTATTTCAGAAAACTTTACCGCAAAGCGAAGAAATGAAGGAAAGACTTGCAAATCTTGATGTCAAAAATCTAGTAAAACAATATAAAGATAATCCTATAGCAGTTCTTAACATACTTGGTATTAATTTTACAGAAGAAGAAACCGAAGAATTAAAGGAAATTTTGAAAGGTAAAAAAGAGTTAAAAGCTTTCTTAAATTTGGTAAAAGAAAACCAAGCACTCAAACCCGGTGATATCCTCGGTGCAATGCGCAATATCAAAAAATATGCTCCGACGAAAGTTTGGTATAAAAAAATCGGTAATGTAATTAAAAAAGCATTTACTGATGGTTTCGACGATGCTTTTAAATTAGCACAGAGTGAAACTCTTTATTATGCAGACAAATTGGGTGAAAATATGAACGAAGTCCGCACAGAAAGACAGGACTTCTCCTCTGAAACAGTTGTAGATGTATCTGATACAATGACCCAGCAGCCTGAAACAAAAGAAAATGTTATGCACTTTGTAACAAAATCAAACAATGACGGCTCAAAACTTTATACTGAACAAGATGTTATTAATGCAAGAAATATAATTGTTGAAAATATTGACGATGCTGATGAATTCACAGCTAACGCTGCTGAATTGGAAGCTATCCAGGACAGCAAAGGCAATATCAAATATCAAGGTTCGACCATCGTCAACGTTGGTGAAAAAATGATAAAACACAAAGAAGTTAAATCAACAATGTTGACGGTTGCTAAAAAGTCTGATATGACAGACAAATACTTGATGGATACAACTTCAAGCCTTGCTGCAAATCATGCAATGGCAGAATCCATTGAATTTTTGGCAACAGCAAAAGATGACAAAGGTGCAGACAGATTTTCAGCACACCAGGTATCAGAAGAATCAAAATACTTAGAAAGCGAATCTCAAAATTTCTGCAACAGATACTGTGAAAATGCTAAAACTTATTCACAATATAAAACCATAGAGTCTAAAAATGTACTTGAGTTAGTACACGGTTCAACAGAAAAACCGGAAACAAAACAAGCAACAATTAACCAGTTAAATAAAATCATGCAATCCGGTAAAACTAAAGAAGAAATTAATCAAAATGTTCAAAGACTTGTTGAAAAAATTAAAAAAGGAGAAATAAAACCCGAGTCTACAAACAGCAGAACAAACGAAACTAAAGAATACGTTTTAAAAAGCAATAAATCTGACAATAATGAAAATTCAGCTTCATCAAGCCAAAATGCATCGAACGAAGAAGTAATCTCAAATGCTCGTAATACATATTCAAATCCGATTACAAACGGAAGAACACAGAATAACAGATTCTTACAAAGCAGAACTGTTGCAGACCAAAACGATGCAAATTTGGAACAAGAAAATCAATATTTTGAAGCAACTGTTATAAACGGAGTTACTTACGAAAGAAAAGAAATTCTCAGAGAACTTACTAAAAAATACGGCAGCACTGCTGAAAAAGTTTTAAACGCAATAGAAAAAGATCCAAGCTTCATTGATTTAATGAAGCAATATAATGGTAATAACGTTATCATTAACGCTCTTGTTGAAGACCCTTATCTTATTACAAAAATCAAAAGAGCAGCAGGTTCGCTTAGCGTAAACGAAATTGCCGACATTGTAAAATTATGCACAGATGCAACAAGTACAAAAATTATGCTCAATGCATTAGAAAACTATTCACCGGCAGAAGCAATGAAAATTACAAAACAGAGCAAAATATTAAACTTGAAAGATGACGCCTTAAGCATTTTAACAAGTACAAACTCAAGCCAAACAGGCAAAAGAACACAGCTCGAAAATTTATACAATAACAGCGGCAAAAAACAAACTGAAATAATCGGATAAGCAAAACACCAAAAAGCTATCCGATTATTTTTTTAGTCCGAAATACACCGCATCAGCAAATTCTTCACCGTACTCATTTTTAAGTTTCAAATAACCCTCTGTTTGTTTGATTCTGTCTAATTCAGCTTCTTGATTAGCTTCTATGTTGTCAATACTTCCTGATAAATTTCTCGTTTGTTTTTTTAGAGTGTCAACAGAGCGGACGGTAACATCATTGCTAATTTTCTCAGCACCATTTTGTTCAATATTATCTTTATCAAACGCAGGAGGAGTATAACGTCTTTCAAAGCGTCTTTGTTCTTTCATTTCTCTGGACATTCTTTTCATCTTTTTGCCTTTTTGATTATATTCTCTTTTGTCCAGCTTCTCTTTGATAAACAAATCCAGATTATCTTTAGATACATCATGTCCGTCGAATTTTTGGAATACTTTATAGCCGATACCTTTTAATTTACTTTCAAAAGTGTTATCAAGTTCTTCTGGAACTGAAACTCTTGCATAACCTGTTTTGCTCTTACCGATAACTCCGTTTGGATAAGACTCTATAAGAGTTCTTAACCTTTCTTTTTTAGCATTATTAACGCCGCTTTGTGTTATAGGTATTCTGTAGGTAGAGCCAAAACTTATATCAAACATTTTTAATCCTCATAATTTTGTTAATAAAAGAACAAAATATGAAAATAAAATTATTTGTTAATAACAACGATTAAATTTAAGGAAATGTTACAAATATAAAAAGAAGAAAGGGGCTCGTCGCCCCTTTCCATTCTAAATGAACATTAAGTCAGTATTTTTAACTGTTGTATATATAAAGTTTTTTTATCAGAAGGAAATTCAAATAATAAAAATATTGTAATATTTATTTACAATACACAAGAAACAACTATTACATCTGTACTATTATATTATTACAGGTTATATTTTTGTAACGATATATCGCAGATTAAGTAAAAAAATAGCAAAAAAATTATTCAGTATTTTTATTCAGAAAAAGGAGAATAAATATGTTTGTAAAGCCGGTAAACAGAATCCACATTACAGGTAAAATTGACAAAAAAGTCGAGTACCTGCTAAATCAAGCAAAAGAGTCTATACAACAGGAAGCCAAATCTTGTAAAACTCACGTTAAAATAGCACAAAAGGGTAATAGAATTCTGGTAAATTCAGGGGCAATTACCAGCCACTTTGACTATACAAAACTTGAAAGAGAAAGAGAATTCTTTGACAGAGTTGCATACAATCTTTACGCCAATAAAACAGCTAAAAAAGAAGGTTTAAGAGAAGCACTGATTAGATGGATTATTTAAATTTCATTAATAATCTTTTAACTTTAGCTAAAACAGCGTGAAAAATTGTTTTATATCCTGCGCACTCAGGATCTAAAAGATAAAGTTTGCCATCTCTTGATAATCCAATCTGATTGACATCACCGTCGTAAATATCGAAGGTACGATAACCTGCCTTTTTAATATTATTTTTAATTTCCGCTACAAACGCTTCCGAAAGTCCGTGTTGATATAACTTTTCTTCAATGTAACAGTGAACTTTACCGATTTTAGTATGTTCAAAAATAGGAACATCAAAGGATTCTTGGGGTCTGTTCATAGGGAAGTGATTACCAATCGTCAACTTTAAAATTTTATTATCAGATGTTTCAAAAACAAGTGCCGAACTGCCTTTGGCTAATAACTTGACTACTTGTTTTTGGGCAACAGTATCATTTTTAGCAAGTTCTTTTATAAATATGTCAGCTTCAGCACCAGTTCTGCCCTGACGGATTTGCATTAAAGCATTTATTAAAGGAACAGGCTTATTAATGTCACAAATTTGAGTTTTAGATGTTACGTTCATACAAAAGTAAAACCTGATAAATAAAAAAATTGCCACATATCAGGCAAAAAATAATATGTTACTGTTTTATCTTCAAAAGGAGAATAATAACAAAATGTATATTTATGAAAAAACCGGAACAAATCAATATAATCTGAATTTTTGCGCTAATAAAATATCTATAACTAAAATCAAACAAGATATAGAAGGCGGAAAAACAATATCAGAGATAGCAAAATTATACAATATAAGTGAACGTAGTGTTTATAATATTATAAAACAATTTAATTTGCCAAATATAAAAGAAATTATTAATCAAAAATTAAACGACGCTCTGTCAGATAAAATCAATGAAACGGCATCACTCAAAGCCTTGAGTGAACAAACAGGGTTCAGTATATATGCTATAAAAAAATGGATAAAAGAGCATATAGGTATGTTACCCAAAATAGAAAAAAGGAAAAAAATTCTAGAAGCTATTCACTCAACAAAGTTAAACAGAGAAATAGCCGAGGAATATAATGTACCGATAAATACTGTAAAAAGTTTGAGATATGAGCATAACGCAGGCAATATAAAAAAGAAAAAACAGGAATGTCTTAATAAAATTCTCATACTGCAAAAAAACGGACTGAGCGGTAGAAAAATTGCAAAAAAATTAAACATCAACAACAGCACCGTTTACAGATTATTAAAACAATACCGAAATAATGAGCTTATGCCTGATTAAAAACACAGGATAATTTTACAAGAATCTTTACTAAATAATTTTTTATTCATTTTTAACATATATTTTTTCGGAAATATTACAGATGCAAATTTGCTGTATGAATTCCTAAATTTAAGACTTTCCTAGGGAAGTCTTGAATTTAGAGTCCTGAGGCTCTGCCACAAAAAAACAAGACTAAATGTCCTGTTTTTTAAGATGTAGTTTCAAAGAACACTTGATTTTCTTTTTGAAAACCGGTTCTTCTTTGGACATCTTAAACTCCTTAGTGACGCTATTTCAGCAAAACTCAATATCGGGTTTTGCTTTTTT
>CALUSA010000017.1 GCA_944323275.1 Candidatus Gastranaerophilales bacterium | reverse complement strand
GTTGCGGTTGTACCTAAGATACCGCCGTTTTGATAAGCGTCAACGCCCTGATATCTTTGAGATGCTCCGTTATAGCCGATGTAACCTGTTAAGACTCGTTCAAAGCCATTAGATATTGAGGTTAAAGGACTATCGTAACCTATTAAAGTACCGTAGTTGATATTAGAAACTTTAGGACCGTTCTTTAAAGGTACGTTTTCAAAGCTTGCATAAGGTTTAACCCAGAAGCCTGCACTTTCTTCTTTAAGAAGAAGGGGGGAATATGTTCCTACATCTGTTGCGTCACCGGTTGGAGATAGAGCGTATTTGTTTTGATTAATCATTGCAACACGTTCGAGATACGGAATGTTCATAAATGTATCTGCGTGTTGGAAGGCGTAGTTAAAGGTTTGTAATTGTGTAGTATAAGCACCTGCCTGAGTTGCAACAGGGGATGCTAATACTGAGGGGTTAAAGGCAGAACTTGCATTGCCTGAAGAAGCTGCTCCACGGGCGAAGGTGAAGAACCCGTCGTCGGGGTTGTATGTTACTTCGTATTTGTAGATAGGGGTGTAGGCGATAGCTGAAGTGCCTGTGTAGGCTACGTTTGAAGCCAGTTCCTCATCTGCAAACAGGATGTCTGTTTTATCCTCTTTGGCGTCTGAAAGCAGGACTATGTTATTTACGTTCAGCATTGCATCATCTTTGACGTTGTAATTGACTGCCGTGATTCTGTCCATTGCTTTGTTTGCAAGGTCAACGTCTACGGAAAGATTTGTATTTCCGTTGAGATTCAACGTTGGGATATGCATTGTGCCGATTGATTGGTTGTTAAGATAGATTGAGCCTGAGTTAAGTGTTAAGGATTGGGATTGGTCAAAGACGTCCTCACGGCCTAAGTAAAGGTTTGTATTATCCAGTGATATGTTTGCGTTGATTACGTCGTTGTTGAGGATTACTTTGCCTGTGGAATCGCCTGTGATTTTGAGGTCATAGCCGCCTTTGGTTTCGCCTGAGATTAATTCAGGGTCGGTGGTTTCTACTGCGCCCATATCAATTAATTCTGAAAGCAATTCTCCTTTTATTTGATCAACCTGATCAGCGTATTCAGGCGGCAAGCCTGAATCGCCGAATTGTTGTTCTACCATATAATCAAAGTATGCATCTACTACTTCTGACACTGTGGCATCGTCTGAAAGACCTAACATTTGATATATTTGTTCTTTATTTTCAAAGTCTTGTGCCATACCGATAATGTTCATTTGATATGTTGCATTAACAGCTCCAATATCTCCTGAAATCTGGTCATCAAAGCGGATAGTACCGTTTGTTGATGCATTAAGCGTTAGTGCAGGATTGTTAGAAGGATCAAAGCTATCAAAGTTTGATGATTTTTTCTGATAGATTATTTTTTCTGTATCAGCTGATATTATTTCTGTTCTAATTGAACCTGCACTGTAACCGTTTTGCACATAGATTGCGTTCGGTGTTTTTACTCCGTTGGATTCTGTGTAGTTTCCGCTAAAGATTGATTGTCCGCCGTCTTTGGCTATGATGTTCAAACTGTTGTTTGTGTATATTGCACCGCCTTGAGCAACGCCATCTTGGGCAGTTACTGTAGCATGGTTATTGATGAAGCTTGAGTTTATCAGTCCGCCGACTACATTACCTTCTTCGTCTTTTGAGCCGATTGTTCCTGTGTTATAAATCGCTCCGCCATAGGCTTCATCTTCAGTCGAAGACGCATAGTTGCCTATAAAATTGCCGGTTATATCTCCGATTATTACATTATAACCTTCGTTATAAATAGCACCCCCTTGAGCATCAATAGCCGCATCGACATAATTACCAAAGAAATTTGAGGTTATATTGTTAATTTGGGCATATTCATTATTGTAAATTGCTCCACCATAACCGCTACCGCTGGATTTTGAAACATAATTACCAATAAAATCACCTGTTATATTGTTTATAACAGCAATATCCGAAGAAGAATAGCCTCTATTATATATTGCTCCGGCATAGCTTTCCCAGCTACCTAATGACAACGAATAATTACCTATAAAATTACCCGTAATATCTCCGATTGTTGCAGTGTTGTAAATAGCACCGCCATAGCTTGCCCATTGTCCGGTTCCATATCCGTAAGAATAATTACCTATAAAATTACCCGTTATACTGGATATAGCCCCACTATTAGTAATTGCACCCGCACTCGGAGCATTACCAGATTCTCGATAATTTCCGATAAAATCACCAATAATATTATTAATAGAGCTCCTGTTGTTTATAGCAGCAGACACCCCCCCAACTCCGCCTTTTAAGCTATTACCAATAAAATCTCCTGTTATATTACCTATAGTCCCATTATTATCAATAATGCTGTCAGAAACTGTATTATTTTGCCCTACAAAATCATTGTTTATGTCAGCACCGTTCAAATCCATATCTCTCGTGATTCTGTCAGGGTTAACTCTGCTCTGGTCAACATAGTACTTTATTTCGTATTCAAAAGCATTGCCTGAGCCGTCAGTGTTTGGGGTTGTGATATTAAAAGTTTTTGTTTCATCAGCTATATCAGGGTAGCCGTATTCCGTTTTATTAAGGTTTACCTGATAGTATTGAGGTACAAGTTTATTTTCCGTATCAGACCATTCGTATTTTGTGATTATGTTAGTGCCTGCCTGTTCTACTTTTGTTAACGTATATGCGCTGTTGTCTTTTGGTACAGGTACAGGTGCCTGCGCCATCACAGGTGCTGCGATGAAAAATGACAGTGCAAGGGTCAAGGCGGCTGTTTTTAATGCCTTTTGCCAGTGCCAACCCTCACCCCAAGAGAGGGGGATTTTTTCTGTCATTCTGAAGCGTTCATTGTTGCAGTTTGTATTTAAATCAAAACAAAAAATTCCTAAAACCCTTGATATTATTGAGTTACAGAGTTTCGGGGGGGGGTAAAATGCTATTATATAAGCTGTCCTGAAGGTTTTTAAAATCTTTGTTATTCATCACAATCCCTGCTTTCTGTTCTTAATATCGCCTACCGTATCAGGTGGTAGTTTTTGTTGAAACAAAATTCAACATAAAACCACATATAACCAGTCGGCAGGTTTTGAAAAAACTTTAGGAATTTTTGTGTTAATTTAACAATTGTTTACTTTTTTTACAAATTGTTAATTTTTGTGGCTTGTCAAGGCTGAGTTAAAGTTAATTAACCTCAGGCAATTTTTTTTCTTAAATTGTTTTTATATAAATATACTTTTATACGGAGGATATTTATGGCAGTTAATTTTGGTTCAAATTTTGAAAACTGGTTTGCAAGTAAAGATAATTACAATAAAGCTCTTAATGGTCAAAGTGTACCTGAATTTAACTTTATGCAAGTTGATATAAAAACTCTGCCTGCAGAGAAAAAAGGCGGGGCATACAAAATTGATGTCTTAAATATCGCAAATTCCAGAATAAGTAATTATGATGCAAATAATAACGGCAAAATGGAGCTGAATGAATACATTAACGAACAAAAGGCGATTTATCAAAAAATGTTCGATGAACAGGTAGATATGAGTATTCCCGGTATGCAGGATACTTTTGCGCAAACATTCAATAATTGCGATACCAATAGAGATGGCTCGATAGACGAAAAAGAAATGGCGGCCGTGTTTGCATACATGGATGCAGCAGGCAACGACGGAACAATGGACGGAAAAATTAGTTATGAGTCGGCTTTTGGTACGAACTGGGGGCATGAAGACATGCCTGGTGTGCTTAAAATGTATCAAAAATTTATTTTTGGCGAGTAATTTGCATAAATATTTATTTTTAAAACGAAAAAGCGGACTTCATTAAGTCCGCTTTTTCGTGTTTTTTAATGCTTAGTTATACAGCGTAAACGCTTACCTGTTTTCTGTCACGTCTGTGAGGCTCGAAAACAACCTTTCCGTCGATAAGAGCAAACAATGTATCATCTTTGCCGATGCCAACGTTGTTACCAGGGTGGAATTTTGTACCACGTTGACGAACAATAATGTTACCGGCGAGAACTTGTTCACCACCGAATTTTTTTACTCCAAGTCGCTTACTTTCGCTGTCACGACCGTTTTTTGATGAGCCTACGCCCTTCTTATGTGCCATTTTATTATCTCCTTTAAATTATTTCTGTTACTTATAACGCCGTTAAGGTTTATTCAGCCGGTGTTTCTGCTTCTGCAGCAGCTGCTTTTGATTTAGCGGCAGTTGTTCTGATTTTTGTAACCATTACTCTTGTAAAGAACTGTCTGTGACCCTGTTTTTTTCTGTAGCCCTTTTTAGCTCTTTGTTTGAATACTATAACTTTTTTAGCTTTGTCGTGTTTAACGATTTTACCTTCTACTGTTGCTTTTTCAACATAAGGTGCACCAACTTTTGATTTAGCACCGTTAACAAGCATAACTACTTTGTCGAATACAACTTTGTCGTTTTCTTCACCGTCGATAAGTTCAATATCAACGTAGCGACCTTCTTCTAATTTGTACTGTTTTCCGCCTGTTTCAACTATTGCGTACATTTTGTGTTTCCTTTCACTTGAGGGGCTGTAGCAGGGGATTAATTAACTTATTTTAATTAAAACGGCTCACGTATAAACCCTTTTGCCATTCCCCGGCGTTTATGGACAGCCGACCTATCTAACATTCGTATATTAAAGTGTAACAAGCACATAGCGCACTGTCAACTTTGAATGTAAAGCTTTTGTAAAATAATAAAAACCCGTCCGGTGTGAATCAGGCGGGTAAATAGCTGGATCGTGTCTGGGTAATTAAATGTTAATTTTTATATTACCCGTAGAATTTTTTGCGTATATTACCCGACTTACCTATATTTATTGAGTCATTAATTTATTATACATTTCAAGGGCTTCCTGTGCTTTTTTGTCTTTTTTCATCATTTTGTATGTGTAAGCAAGGTTGTAGTAAAAAGCAGGTTCGTTCGGGTTTGCTTTTATTGCCAGACCGAACTCGTAGCGTGCGTTAAACCAGCTTTCTTTTTTGAGATAGCAGCAGCCCTTGTTGTAATATGCATAAGCAAAATCTTTTTTGAGTTTTATTGCCTTTTTATATTCGCTCATTGCAAGATTTATTTTATTATCGTAATAGTATAAATTGCCGAGATTGTAGTGTGCTTTGTAGTTGTTATCATCCGCAGCAATTGCCTTTTTTAAAAAGAATACGGCGTCAATAGGTCTTTCATTGTCTTGTGCTATATTTGCAAGAAACAGCCAGTCATCTGAAATTTTTTCGGAATCAGGGATTTTATTAAATAGCTCTGCTGCCTGTGCTAGTTTATTTGAATTGTATAAAAATTTAGCCTGTTCTCGTGTGTCGTTAATTTGTGATGGTTTTGCATTATCTTGGTTTATTGTTGTGTTTGATTCCAAATTTGTGTCAAGCTTTTCGACTGTTTTTTCGTCTTTAGTTTGAACAGGTCTGTTTTCAGTCTTATTTTCCTGTTTTTTTACAGGAAGCAGCAATGGCTTATCTCTTTTTATTGCCGGTTCTTTTGGAACATTTTGTTTTACCGGTTTTGGATGTTTTTTAATTTTAAACTTGTTCGTTAAAGATTTTTTTTCAATCTTCGGGTTGTGTTGTTTAGTGTTTTTTATTTCTTTAGTATTGATAGTTTCTGTATTACTTTTGTTTGTTTGAAGTTCTTGCTTTTGGTCTTTTGGCGGCTCTGCGTCTTTTGGTTGTTCTGCATCAGGCGTTTGTTTTTTGTGTACTTCGTGAATTTGTGGTGTTTGTGTTTTTTGCACGGGCTGCTTTGCAGGTGCCGAAGGCACCGGCGGACTCTGGGCAAGTGCTGTGCCTGTACAAAATATTGTTATAGATATTAATAAAAATATTTTTATTTTTTGCATGGCAAGATTATAATCCAACAAGAAATTTTTAACAAACTTATGACATAAAAAAGCTTCCGGCTTTTACCGGAAGCTTTTTGTAGAAAGTTAAACAGAACTATTTGCCTGCCATCTGGCTGGCTACTTCTTCAGCAAAGTTGTCCTGTCTTTTTTCAAGACCTTCGCCTAATACATAGCGTACAAATGATTTGATTTGTAATTTACCTTCAATCAATTGAGCAACTGTTTCATCCGGATTTTTAACAAACGGTTGTTCCAATAAGCATCTGGAAGCCATTAATTTGTTAATTCTGCCTTCAACGATTTTTGCTCTGATGTTTTCAGGTTTTTTAGCAAGATCTTCTTTGCCCATTTCGATTCTTGTTTCTTCATCAATTACTGATTGAGGAATTTCTTCTCTGGAAACAAATTCTGGAGCATTAGAAGCGATATGCAAACAAATGTCTTTTTCTAAAGTTTCATCAGCTTTGTCGGTGTTTAAAAGTACGCCGATTTTGCCGTTGTGTATGTAAGTAGCAGGATTGCCTTCAACAAGAACAAATCTTCTTACAGTAATTTTTTCACCGATTGTGGCTACTTTTTCTTTAATTATATCTTCAATTTTTCTGCCGCAGCCGCAAACTGTGCATGTAGATGCTAGTAATTCGTCTACATTAGCAGGTTTAGCAGCAACAACCTGTTTTGCAAGATGATTAACAAGTTCTTTAAATTCGTCATTTTTTGCAACAAAGTCAGTTTCGCAGTTAACTTCAATCATTGCACCAATATTACCTTCGATATATGAGCCTACTAAACCTTCAGCAGCGATTCTGCCCATTTTCTTTTCTGCAGATGCAATACCTTTCTGGCGGAGAAATTCTGCAGCTTTTTCCATATCGCCATCGCTTTCAACGAGTGCTTTTTTTGCATCGAGAATACCTGCACCGGTTTTTTCTCTCAATTCTTTTACCATAGCAGCGGTTATTGTCATAATGTAATCCTCTCTGTTTTATTTAATAAATATTAAATTCCGGTATTAAAAAAGCAGGCAGGAAGTTTTTCCGACCTGCTTTTAAAAATTTAATTATGCTTCAGCGGGAGCTTCTTCTGCTTTTACTTCTTCAGCATTGACGCCTGCGTCTTCTGCTTTGATAGTTTCTGCTTTAGCACCTACTGCTTTGTTTTCTCTCAATTGTTTGCCTTCTAAAACAGCATCAGCCAATTTAGCGGCAATTAATCTGATTGAACGGATTGCATCATCGTTACCGGGGATGATGTAGTCAATTCCGTCAGGATTTGCATTTGTATCAGCAAGACAAATTACCGGAATATGCAATTTGTTGGCTTCTGCAATAGCAATGTCTTCTTTCTTCTGGTCAACAACAAAGATAATGTCGGGCATACCTCTCATTTCTTTGATACCGCCTAAAGTTTTAGACAATTTTTCGAGTTTTTTTGTCATTTGAACAACTTCTTTTTTCGGAAGTTTGTCGATATGACCGGAGTTTACGAAGTCTTCGAGTTCTCTTAATTTGTTAACTCTGCCTCTGATAGTTTCAAAGTTAGTTAACAAACCTCCGAGCCATCTTCTGTTGATGTAATACATTCCGCATCTTTGTGCTTCCTGTGCAACAACTTCAGTAGCCTGTTTTTTAGTGCCTACGAAAAGAACGTTTTTGCCTCTTGCTGCAAATTCTTTAACAATTTCGTAAGCTTCGTCTAACTTATCTGAGGTTTTTCTCAAATCTATTACATAGATTCCGTTTCTTGCACCGTAAATATACGGTTTCATTTTGGGGTTCCATCTTTGTGTCTGGTGTCCGAAGTGAACTCCGGCTTCGAGTAAATCAATCATTGATGCTACCGGCATCTTTTTCTCCTTTTCTTGCGGATTCCAACATACTAGGAAGGGTTTTAGCTTTGAAGGCATTTGCTTCTCAGCCCCGACTGGTTCCGTCTGAAATCCAATTACTGTACTACAATAAAAATTATAACCCAAACAAAATATAAGAAAACATGGTACCTTTATATTGCTTAATAATTCTGCACTAAATAATTTTTTTTAATATATAATTGGCATGAATACTGAATATTTTTAGACAAGGGTCAGGAGTAACATGGCAGACAAACAAGAAAAGAAAAAAATTAAAGTAGCATTCCCTCACATGGGAAATATTTATATAGCCTGGGCATCTGCATTGAAAAGATTGGGCGTGGAACCTTTTATTCCCCCTTATTCCAGCAAAAGAACGCTGTCGCTTGGTACAAAAAACAGCCCTGAATCTATATGTCTGCCTTATAAATTAATTTTGGGCAACTTTATTGAAGCAATAGAAGGCGGTGCCGATTACGTTGCTATGATATCTTCACCGGGGATTTGCCGTCTTGGTGAGTATGGTGCAGGTATTCAAAATACATTGGAAGATATGGGCTATCACGCAAATTATATCGAATTGCAGCTCTATGACGGCATTAAGGGAATGTTTAGATTCCTTACACAATTAACGGGTGTAAGGAACCCGATTACGATTATCAGGGCTATAGTGTTTGCTTTCAGAAAAGTTTTTGCTACAGACAGATTGGAAAATTTGCTCTCATATTACAGAGCAAGAGAAATCCATACCGGTGATGCTGAAAAAGCCTTTAAAAAAGGAATGAAGCTGATTTACGATGCTGATCATTATAAAGATTTGAAGAAAGCAGAAAAACAGGCTACTGCTGAAATAAAAAAAGTGCAAATCGATGCCAAACGTGATGTTTTGCATGTTGATTTGACCGGTGAAATTTATCTTGTGCAGGATCCTTTTTCTAACCAGAATATAGAAAGAGAACTCGGTAAAATGGGTGTACAAACACGAAGAACCCTTACCGTATCAAGCTTTTTACGAGATGCTATAATTCCTAAAATGTTTGTTAAAGGCGAAACACACCTTGAAAGAGCTTTCAGGCTTGCAAAACCTTATCTTGCAAGAGATATCGGCGGTGACTCGTTAGAGTGCGTTTCTGATATTATTTATGCAAACGAAAAAGGCAAAGACGGCATTATTCATGTCAGCCCGTTTACCTGCATGCCTGAAATTATGTCGCAAAATTTCTTCCCTGCAATCAGAGAAAATTGCGAGATACCTATTTTACCTTTAATTCTTGACGAGCAGACAGGAAAAGCCGGTTATATAACACGTCTTGAAGCATTTGTTGACCTTATGAGAAGACGTAAAAGAAAAAAAGAAATGGAGCTGGCTCAGGCAGAAAAATCGGCATCTACTGTTTAAATGAATTTGTGTTTCGTCAGTTTATACTATTGATAAACTATCTGGTAAATTGTTTATTTGCCTATACAAAAATGCTCGAATATATTTTCTAAAATTTCGTCTGTAATAACCTCTCCTGTAATTTCATCAAGTGCAATCAATGCTGATTTAATGTCGATTGAAATTAAGTCTTGGATTTCACCGTTTTGTGCAGCAATAAGTGCATTAGAAAGAGCTTTTCTTGAGTTTAATAAGCATTCCTGCTGGCGTTGATTTGTGACGAATTCAGTTTCCATAGCTTCTTTATCAATCACTGCTTCTTTGATTTTTTCTTTAAGAAGGTCAATATTGTAACCTGTTTTAGAGGAAATATTTATTGCTTCAGGATTCGGAACTTCTGCCATGTCGGCTTTTGTTGCAATTTTTATGTGCGGCTTATTTTCTATCATTTCATATATCAGCGCATCATTTTTATCAAAACCTTTGCTCCAATCAAATAAGAATAGTATTAGGTCTGCATTTTCAACGCAATTTTTTGTGTATTCAATGCCAATGGCTTCCACTTTGTCTATGTCTGTATTGTCCCTGATTCCTGCTGTATCTATAAGTGTTGCGGGAATACCGTCAATGTCAATAGTTTCTTGAATAATATCCCTTGTTGTTCCGGGTATATCTGTAACTATTGCCCGTTCTAGATTTAACAGAGCATTAAATAATGACGATTTACCGGCATTCGGGCAGCCGGCAATTGCAATTTTTATACCCTGACGCATGATATTTGAGGCATTGGCATTTTTTAATATTTTGTCAATTTGGGAAATATATTTGTTAATTTCTGATATCAGATAAGAATATTCCGGCTCAGGAACATCTTCAGGAAAATCAACAGCTGCTATTATCCTTGAGTATAAAGTAGTCAGCCCTGCTTTTATGAGTGCTATTTCTTTTGTCAGTGCGCCGGAAAGATTATTAGCACTTTTTTGTGCAAAATTCGTTGTTTTTGCGTGTATTAAGTCAAGCACTGCTTCTGCCTGAGAAAGGTCGAGTTTTTTGTTTAAAAAAGCTCTTTTTGTGAATTCACCACGCTGTGCAATTCTTGCCCCGTTTTTTACGGTTAAGTCGAGGATTTTTCTTACAACATTAGGTCCGCCATGGCATTGGATTTCAACAACATCTTCACCGGTATAACTGTTAGGACTTTTAAAAGCAAGCAGTATTACTTCGTCTATTTTATGACCGTCTTCAATAACCCAGCCGTGGTTTATTTTTCCGGTTTTAATGTTGCCGGCGGAGAATATTTTTAGCGCAATATCCAAAGCTTTGGTTCCTGATATTCTTACAATTCCTACGCCGCCTGTACCTAAAGGAGTTGCTATAGCTGTTATTGTTTCAAATTCATCGTTAATATTCATACCACGGATTGTAGTATCAACAAGGATTTTATGCAAATGTTACAAAATGTTAAGCGATTACGGTTTAAAAAGGCAATTATTTAATTAGTAAATACTTTATATATATGTAAGAAATAAATAAACCGAGAGAATAATTTTTTCAACATAAAATACACTGACCTACCAAACTAACCTACACACTTACTTACTACACACACGAGGAATCAAAAAAGATTCGACGGGATTCATTATGAATCCCTTTTTTTTTGCTTTTTTAATGACATTTGTAATGTTTTTACCGGAAATGCTATTGAAATATATTTATATGCTTGTAATGTAATATTCTTGCATTATAATAAAATTACTCACCAAACCTCTTTGCAGATTTAAGGGCTGCAGTGAAAAGGTAATCCGGACGCCGGTTTGCTAATTTTAGTTGATAGTCCCGTGTATTATGCAAATGAAAGGAAAACAAAACAATGGCTAATATTAAATCCGCTAAAAAAAGAGTATTGATTGCAGAAAGAAACAGATTAAAAAACGTTGCTGTAAAATCTGAAATAAAAACTGCTATCAGAAAAACACTTGAATTAGCACAGGCCAAAAATGAAGCAGAATTGAAACCGGCTTTAAGCCACGCTTATAAATTGTGTGACAAAGCTGTTTCTAAAGGTGTTTTACATAAAAATACCGCTGCAAGAAAAAAATCAAGATTAACTTTAGCTGTTAACAAATTGTTAGCAAAATAAGTTTTTAAAACTTGATAAAAAGAGCGTTCTTGATTTTGGAACGCTCTTTTTTTATTTTGATTGTTAATTATTAATTATAAAAAAATAAAAGTTCTCACTGTGAGAACTTTTATTAATACAAAAAATTTTTATTGAATTAACCAACAAGTCTGCTTTCGTCTGATTCGGAAGCTTTAACCATTATGGCGTGTTCAACAGGATTTTCTTTTTTAATTGAATTGTCGAACCCGTAATCATCAAAGCCAAGCTCGTCTTTAGGTTTTTTCATTTGATATTCGTCAACTAATTTTTTAGCAAGTTCTGCAATTTCGTAAACCAGTTGATATCTGTTTTCACAATTTTCGTTTAATTCCCAGGCTACTTTGATTATCTGATTTTGATGAGTCATTTTATTCTCCAACAATTTAATATAACAAAATATTGATATATTAACTATAATATAACATAAAAACAATATCAATAGGATTTTTAAAGATTTGTATTTAGCATATAATTATAGATAAGAGAAGATGCCGCTACAATAAAGTCTTTACCCTGCGGAGAGTTATAAGGACGGTTAACCAGCATAACAACAATGTATTTTTTGCCGTTAGGTGTGAAAACAATCCCTGCATCGCCGAGCATTTTTCCTATATCACCGGTTTTGTGTATAAATATTGCATCTTTGGGCAAACCTGCCTGAATAAGCCTGTTGTTATGGACATGGCTCATATAATCAATCATTTTTTCTCTGGAATAGATTGTGAAAAAAGTCGGATTATCAATGTTGTAAAGCAGTGTAGCCATCTCTTTTGCTGTTGTAACATTTGTGCCTGCAAGGTCAGGCAGCCAATCGTTTATTCTGGTTTCTTTCATACCCCATTTTCTTAAGGATTGGTTCATTGCATTCATTCCGCCGGTTGCGGCTAAAAGCATATTGGTTGCAGAGTTATCGGATTCTGTAATCATTACTCTTGCAAGTTCGTCGATTGTATAAACAGCTTTGTCGCCTTTAAATTGCAGACTTCCCGAACCCTCGGATTTGTAATACGGAGTCATTGAAATTTTATCGTCAAGTTTTATTGCACCCGCTTCAATAGAGCGGAACAACTGAATTAGCACAGGGATTTTTATAATACTTGCTGTCGGGAAAACTTCATTTGCAAGAACATCAGCGTGTTTTCCGGATTCGTAATCCCAAACATAAACAGAAGGTTTTAATGAAGGATAAGAAGCTGCGAGATTTTTTAATTTCGCTTCTAATGCAGTCATATTATATGTTTCATAGATTTTTTGCATTTGGGGTTTAGCCGATTCAGTTTTCTGCAGGTAATTTATTCCCAAAATATGGCTGTTATAAAGATAATTAGCTGTAGGAAAAGCTATTTTATGCATATCAGCTTTGACTGCAGGATATTTATTAGTTCTTGTCAAAAGCGGTCTTGTAACCTGATTGTAATAAACCGGAATTACATAAATTGTAAACAATACGGCAAGAACTAGGTTAATAAGTAATGCAAGCGGATTTGCTTTGTGTTTTACCGTTTTTCTTTTTTTTAGTTTTACCGGTCTGATGTTTGCGGAATATTTAGAACGAGCTTGTTTCGGATAATTTGCATATCCCTGTATATAATCATTTTTATACTGTGGCTTTGCCAAAGTAAAATCCCCCAATAATCTAATATATTAATATAATAGAATCATTATAAATCATATTCCATACAGCATTTATACTAAATAAATCCTGTAGTGTAGTAAATACACATTAGCACACGTTAATTGTTAAAAACAAAGAATTTACATTAATTAATTTACAGTTCGTATAAATTAATTATATACATTTCTTGTAACATTTGGTATTATTATAATTACAATAGGAAATACAAGGATATTAACTATGAAAAATATTGTAATTTTTTCGGATAGAGATTCTGCGCAAATTGTTGATATTTTGTCTAAAAATGAAGAATATGACGTCAGAACAAAAAATCTTGATGAAGTAAAAGATGCACAAAAATTTAATCCCTCTGCAATTATTTTTAACTGTGCAATTGATAAGTTGAAAGATATTTCAATGGTTACTAAATTGTGCGCTCCTGCTCTTGTTATTGCTGACAAATTTAATGATGATATCATTTTTAGAGGTGATTCTTACGATTATGTCACAACACCGATTGATGAAAAAGAGCTGAATTTAAGACTTAAAAATTTGTTAAAAATAAAAGAGTTGAAAGAAACAATTAATCAGGTTTCTACAACTGATGCTCTTACCGGTTTGCATAACAGAAAATTCCTACATGAACGTCTGGAAGCTGAAATTTCACGTTCAAAAAGATATGATACTAAATTGAGCTGTTTGCTTCTTGATATCGATTTCTTTAAAGTTGTTAATGACATGTACGGTTATGACTGGGGCGATGTTCTTCTTAAGAAAATTGCCGAAATGTTAAAAGGCTTTATCAGAAAAGAAGATATTTTGACAAGATACGGTGATGAAGAATTTATTGTACTTCTTCCTAATACACCTGAAGAAAATGCTTTCTTGTTTGCTGAAAGATTCAGAAGGGAAATTGAAAAAATGGAATTTATTCCGGCAGGCGAAGAAGAAAGGCATCCTATTACCATATCAGGCGGTATAGCTTCTTATCCTTTCTTGCAAAATGTTGAAGAAGATGCTAATACGCTCATCAGGTATGCTGAACATGCACTTTATAACGCTAAAAAACGTGGCAAAAACAAGATTGTGATGTTCTCGCAAATTAATATTGAATATTAATAAAATAATCAAAAGCCCCGACATCGGGGCTTTTTTAATGCAATTCTTTAATTTTGTTGATAATTACTTTAATTTCATTTGTTAAATCAGTATCGTATTTTAAGTTATTTGATAATTCCCTTGCAAATTCGGCTTTTTGAAAATCGCCTAACTCGTGTATTCTAAAAAATTCAGATAATATTTTTGTCATTGGTTCGTTCTGTTTAAAATCTGCTATAGTGGACTCGCAAATATTTTTGTATCGATTGTTTATTGTTCTTTTTATCAAATTTAACGAGAATATGTCTTCAAATTCTCCGTGCTGTATCAGATAAATCGAGTCGAATGACCTTAAAACCGTAGAAACAGCTTCTGCTGAACTTTTTGCATCAGCATCAAGCAGAATAAAAACAGGAAGTTTTAGTTCATCTTTAAGTTCGCAATACAGTTTCACAACCTGATTTTTGCCGCCTGCACCCAAAAGTTTTACACCGTATTTATTAAAGTCGTAGCCGCAGAGTTTAGCAAATTCTGGCAGTAGTATTTCTTCTGTTATTCCTTCACAAAGTACAACTTTCTCTACCGGAAACAAAAGGTTATATTTTTCTCTCAATTTGATAGCGGTATCATTTGCTTCATTAAGTTTTATAAGGTATTTAAGGTTAACGGGTAAATCTTCATAACTTTTTAGTTTTTTGGCAATTTTGAGTACGCCGTTTATGTTTATATTGATGTTAATCAGCTCATTCAATTTTGGAGTGATTTTGTAAGTGTTGCAAATTTCTTTGACTAATAAATTGTTCAGCTTGTGATTTATATTTTCCTCTGGCTCAAATTTTGCAACGGATGTATTCCATATTGTTTCTATATACTCTTTTATCAGTGTTGCGTCCAACTGCTGTATTTCATTTTTCGAGAATTTGGGGTATAATAAGTATCTGCATAATATATCCGTAAACACCCTGTAATATTTTATTTCCGGTGATTTGAAACGGGTAAGCCTGTCTAATGATAGTACTAAATTTTCCTGTGATATCGGCAAAAATTTGATTTTTGTTGTATCTATATCTTTTATCAAAACTTCAAACTATTATAAAAATTTGTTAACATTACTTATAAATTATAGCAAAAAAAGCAAATTTTAAAATGTTTTGTTTTTAATCATATAGAAAAAAGGTGGAAAATTAGAAGTGTATAATATTTCAGCATTAAACAATTACAATGTATATATGCCGAAAAACCAATCTCTTAGCGGAGTAAGTGGCTGTTTAAACAATGCCGTGTCTGTCCCTGTGACTTTGGGTAATGCTGCTTATCCTTCTTCCTTTTTTACACCTTCTTTCGGGATAAATCAAATAAGAACTTCTCTTTCCACCAGAGAGGAAAAAAACAAATATAACGAGGTTTCTTCTTTAATAGATAAAAAGACAAGAAAAGATTTGCAAGAGCTTTTGAAAAACGGTAAATTGCTGAGTACTAATTCTAATGACGGAACCTCTACATTAGACAATTTATACATTATTGCCACCCAAAAACGAGCACAAGGATTGGATAGAAAGAATATTTTGGCTGAAACAATAAAAGCTATCAGGAACCCGTTTATCATTCCTCAAAAATTCGGGGATATTCCAGTAAATATGCAGGCAGAAATTATAAATCATGAAAGGATGCAGGGGAATATTATTTCTTCTTATGATTTGGATGTCAAATCCAGTACCTGCCCTGCCGCAAGTATCGAGTTTAATCTTGCTCATAAAATGCCTGCCGAGTTCGCAAGAATGGCTGCAGGTCTTACTTCTGAAGATTTGTGCGTGACTAAAAAAATTAATGTAAATGATTTATCGCAGGGTGTTCTTGACACTGTGTGGATGCTTAATGAGTTCGGCACGGAACATAAAATGGAAAATTGGGATACTCTGGTGGTTAAGTTAAAACCTGACAGAAATGCAATTATTCGTGCACGGATACAAAATTCTTATAAAGACCCTGATGAGCGTTCGCTTGTTGATGTGCTTATGCAGTCTACATTTATGAATGTCGGAGCACAAAACACCTATGACGCTCTTATTGATAAGCGTGTACCCAAGTATAACGATGATGACAGCGGTTTGATTGATATTGAAAAGAATTTTGCCGAGGAATTGGCAACCGGTAAAGGTAAAGTATGCGTTACCTATCAAAAAATTGATGATAACGGCAGATTAGTCGGGTATGAATGTGAACAGTCCGAAACTCTTGCTCATATACAAAATACTTTGAATCATGGTGATAACGTTATTATCGGTTATACATATTGTGACGGTGATAATAATGTAATAGGCGGGCATGAAATTACAATAATCGGTATAGAAACCGACAAAAAAGGTCAAAAATATTTTATTTGTAATGATACTGATGACGGCATATCAGAGCCTATAAAATACCGTGTTGACGAGTTACTTCCAAAGATACATCATGCAGGTATTCCAAAGTCCGTTCTTGTTGATAATGTTGAATTTATCGAAGGCTGGCGTGAACTTATGCAGATTTATAAAGAAACAAGAACCCGTCAGGAACTGCAATACAGCTTGCAAAATAACAATAAATTAGCCGTTTTAAATCAGGCTGCATAAGTAAATTTTATTTATGGCAAAAATAGAGAAAAGCCTTTAACGTGCAAGGATTTTTCTCTATTTTGGTTTTATTTATCTATGTATTCTCTCGCACAATCAAACATTGCATCCACAAGCCCTTGGTTTGCTTGAAAATTCATTCCTGCGGCTTGAAAGAGCTGTCTTGCTCTTTGTTCCCAGAAGGGATAAATTTCTTCTTTATCTATATCAAGAACCTGTGCTATTAGAGAAAGTTCCTTCCAGTCCAGAGGTATAGCTCTTGCCCCTCTTAAAATATCAACGATTTCCACTCTTTTTTTGCGGGGAAAGCTTTTTAAAAGCTGTACGGTCGAAATACCTTTTTGTTTTTGATGTTCTCTTAAAAAATCAACTGCTTCATCAATTATTAACGGTTCTTGCGGTATTTTGTATTCCGCAAATTCTTCCGGCTCGATATCCATAACAGTTGCTATCCTTTCAAGGGTAATACCCCTTGTCGAAAACGGTATAGCACTGTCTATCAGATTATATACATAAGAAAGTGTTACACCTATCATTTCCGCAAAATCTTTTTTGTGTAAGTGATTCGATTCCAGAAAATTGGCAACTTTTTCACTGCTTTTCAGATTAACTATGGCTTTACTTTTGGTTGACATTCGTCCCCTCCGTCCCTAAAATATAAAGTATTCAGAAAATTATTTGAAATATTATTTTTTCTATTATAGTGATAAACTGTTTCAATCTTTTTGTGATTGGTAAAAAGTATGTAACGTTTTGAGCTATCTTATTTTTGTATAAAGTTAAATATATATTTACATGGAAACTAAAATTATGAAGCTGATAGCAGGACTCGGAAATCCGGATGATAAATATAAATTTACAAGGCATAATGCGGGGTTTATGGCACTTGATTATTTAAAGTATCAATGGGATTTCGATTTTAAATTTGAGTCAAAATTTAATGCGGAACTTGCAAAGATTAACCATAACGGTCAGTCTTTAATAATGCTGAAACCGTTTACTTATATGAATCTTTCCGGTCAATCAGTAATTGCTGTTATGAATTTTTATAAAATTTCAAAAGAAGATGTTCTTATAATCTATGACGATATAGCAATGCCGTTGGGAAAAATTCGTTTTAGAGCAAAAGGTTCTGACGGAGGACATAACGGGATAAAATCTATTATTAAAGTTTTTGGTGGTGATAACAGTTTTGACCGTTTGAAAATAGGCATAGGTCCTCAGCCTAACTTGCCTTCCGAAGTATTTGTATTGCAAAATTTTACAGATAATCAGCTTTTAGAATTAAAAACAGTATTAGAAAATGTGCAATCTGCAGTGGAAACTTATCTTGAATCAGGTTTGCAAGCTGCACAGACTACGTTTAATTAATTTTTAATGCTAATATGTGTTTATGGAAAGAAAGTTTGAAATAGTTTCAAAATACAAACCTGCAGGCGACCAGCCCAAAGCAATTGAGGCTCTTGTTGACGGATTAAAAGCCGGATGTGATGCTCAAACATTGCTCGGGATAACAGGCTCCGGAAAAACTTTTACTATTGCAAATGTAATTGAGCGTATTCAAAAACCTACGCTTGTTATAGCTCATAATAAAACGCTTGCTGCCCAGTTGTATAATGAGTTTCGTGAATTGTTTCCTAATAACGCAGTTGAATACTTTATCAGCTATTATGATTATTATCAGCCCGAGGCATATATCCCGAGAACCGATACTTTTATTGAAAAGTCTGCAACTATTAATGAAGAAATAGACAGACTCCGCCATAATACAACAAGAAGTCTTTATACAAGGAATGATGTCATAGTTATTGCTTCTGTCAGCTGTATATATGGTTTAGGCTCTCCTGAAAGCTATTATAAAGGTTCTGTTACATTAAAAGTAGGGCAGAATATGGATAGAGATGAACTTTTGCAGCATCTTGTTTCCGCACAATATACGAGAAATGATATAGAACTTAGCAGGGCAAATTTTCGTGCTCGTGGGGATTCTGTCGAGGTTATGCCTTCTTATGAAAAAATAATAACCCGTGTAAGTTTCTTTGGTGATGAAATTGAAAAGATAACAAGAATTGACCCTGTGTCAGGTGAAATACTTGAAACACCGAAAGAAGTTGTACTTTTCCCTGCTGTGCATTATCTCTCCGATGATGATGATAAAGAAGAAACTATACGTCTTATCCGTGAAGAATTAAAAAATCGTCTTGGCGAGCTTTACTCTCAAAATAAACTTGTCGAGGCGCAAAGACTCGAACAGCGTGTTAAATACGATATAGAGATGATTAAGGAAATGGGCTATTGTTCAGGAATTGAAAATTATTCCCGTATTATCGAACGACGCTCCCCAGGTTCTGCACCGAAAACATTGATAGATTATTTTAAAGGTGATTTTTTACTTGTTATAGATGAATCTCACGTTACAATTCCTCAACTCAAAGGCATGTACAGGGGTGATGCTGCCCGTAAGGATGTGTTAATTGATTACGGTTTCAGGCTGCCGTGTGCAAAAGATAACCGTCCGCTTACGGAAGATGAATTCTGGGAAAGGGTTCATCAGAAAATTTTTATTTCAGCAACACCTGCTGCTTTTGAACGAAGTATTTCTGATCAGATGGTTGAGCAGATAATTCGTCCTACAGGGCTTGTTGACCCTGAAATTATCGTTAAGCCGACAGAACATCAGGTTGATGATTTGATAGCCGAAATCCAAAAAATTACAGATAAAAATGAAAGAGTGTTAATAACTACTCTTACCAAGCGTATGGCTGAGGATTTGACGGAGTATATGAATCAGCTCGGGGTTAAGGTTCGCTACCTTCACAGCGAAATACAATCGTTGGAAAGGGTAGAAATTTTACGAGATTTAAGATTAGGTGCTTTTGATGTCCTTGTCGGAGTTAACCTGTTAAGAGAAGGTTTAGACATACCGGAAGTATCACTTGTTGCAATTATGGATGCTGATAAAGAAGGCTTTTTGCGTTCGGAAACGAGTTTAATTCAAACAATAGGTCGTGCTGCAAGAAACGCTTGCGGGCGGGTTATAATGTATGCCGATAAAATGACTGATAGCATGGAAGCTGCTATCAGTGAAACAAATCGACGTCGTCAAATACAAATTGCATATAATAAAGAACATAGCATTGTACCTAAAACCATCAAAAAACCGATTGAAAACAACCTGCTGCAGCTTGTATCAAGCTATAGAAATCTTGAGGACATTGTTGCGGAAGAAATGGTTGAACAAAATTTAAGCATTTCAGATATACCAAAGCTTATTCAAAAACTGGAAAAAGATATGCACAAAGCCGCTAAGGTTCTCGATTTTGAAAGAGCTGCAGAGATACGTGACCAATTAAAAAAATTAAGAGAAATGGTGAAATCTAAATAGCATCAATAGTAATTGTTTTTACTTTCTATGTCAAAGTACAATTGCCCCCAGTAGTCAGATAAAAAGGCAAGGTTCATTGTAATAAAAAATATGGCAACATAGTTAAATAAGGGACCAAATTCAAAAAAGTTGTAAACAAGAAACAGGGTAGGCGCAACAAGGAAAATCGACAGTATAACAAGTACGATAAGGCTTACAACAGTGTAAACAAGAACATCTGCTACTCCGTTAAGTAATTTTGTTATGTTGAAACCTTCTTTAAGTTCGTATTTTTCTGCAAAATTTATATATGCCGTAACCAGAAAAACAAATACAAAAAACCTGATAATCCATATAGCAATAAGCTGCGGTATGCTTTCAAAGTTAAATAATCCTACGACAAAGTTACCCAGAACATAACCGATTAAAAGGGAAGGGATGGCAATAAAAAATGATTTTGTACAAACATTTACATACAAAGCCAGATTCATCGTCGGCAGTGTTTGTATATTTTGATTGATGCGGTTGCCGATAATAATGCAGCAGAAACCTCCGTACAGGTAGAAAATAATAAGAAAAACGATAAAATTAATTATATTAAAGGAATCAGAGGTGAATGACATCATGCTATATAATATATACATTATATAGCTCATTCCTCCAAGCTTAAGCAAGGAATAGTTGTCTTGGTATACTGATCTTATAGAATCAACTATTGATGCCATTAAATTTCCCTTTGGCATTATTATAATATTTATCATAATAAGAAACAACTATTGATTATATAAATTTTATGTCTTAAAAACCTCATTATGATTGAACTGTTGACCACATGGTCAATAAAGATTAACCTGTTGATTGTAGCGTATTGGTTGAATTTATTAATAATATTATTATGAGGAGATGAGTTTATGTTACACAAACTTTCCGGTCAGGATTTAGTTAGTCAGAATATGGTTCAACAAAACAGCAATGTTGAAAAGTTGGCTGCAAAAAACAATAATCCGTATTCTAACATTGACAAAAATCTTCTAATAGACGAAACAAATATTTCCACTGAAGCGTTTAATCTTTATCAAAGAGATTTGGATATAAGAAAGTTCGTTTCACTGGCAATGTCAGACCCTGAAAATCTCAATCATAATGCACTTGTTGCACAAAATGTTTTCGGCGGTAATGACGAAAGTTTTGAGAATAAGATTATTGAAGGTATGTTTAATAATCGGACATTCTTAAAAGATTTGTTTGGTTAAGTTAGATTAGGTAAAAATGGAAAATATTGATTTTAATAATAACACCGGGTTGTCGAATATAAAAATTGACAGCTCCGGTGATATTGCTACTGACAAATTAGTCCGTGCGTACGAATTTTATCAATCCCAGAGATACAACGATGCAATTTCTGTTGCAGAAAATGACTCCCAAATTTATGCATCTTCGTACGGGCAGGTTTTGATAGGCAATTGCTATAAAGCACTTAACAACAAAGAAAAAGCAATGCTGCACTGGAAAAAATCAATAGAAATTTCTCCGCTTGAGCATTTAGGCTATATTAATATCGCAAATGAGTATTATTCAGAAGGTAACTTGCATGATGCAATTTTAAATTGGACCATAGCTTCTACAATTGTTCCGGAAAATTCTGCAGTAAATTTGAACCTTGCTACAGCGTACAATAAAAAAGGATTCAGGATTAAGGCTACAAAATATTTTGAAAAATATTTGCTGTATGAACAAAATGCATCAACTAAAGAGTATTTATTTGTTAAACATACTATTGCTAATTTGACAGCAAAGGTCGATTTTTTTACAAAAAAGCTTGCCGAGTACAAGGCTAAACGTGATATAAAGACTGTTGCTGCATTGTATTTAAAAATGATAGCAACTTACGCAAATTTGCCTAATATCTATGCTAATATTGCGGAGATTTTCTTTTTCGACAAAAATTATGAAAAAGCATTAGAGTTTTTTCTTACTGTTTATTTGAATTATCCGCATACTCCTAAAATACTGCTTGATGTTGCAAATCTTTGTTATATTTTGAATAAGCCTTCTTATGCGTATTGCTATTATACAAGGGCAATCAAACATCTGGCAGAGGGTACTTCTTTTTATGTAAAAGCTCAGGAAAAAATAAGAGCTTTATCCTATACTTTAAAAGATACAGAGCTTATGGACTCTCATCTTCAAGCAGCAAGAGAAGCAGAAAAAGATAATGATTATGAAAGAGCTATAGATGAGTATGAAAATTATCTTATATTGACTGAATCCGAAGATCCTGAAATACAGCAAATAATTGATAAATATAAGATTTTTATCAACCCTGAGCCGTTTGTTGTCAGTGTACTGTATTCTCAAATAACTGAACTAATGAATCGTAAAAAACTGCAAGCTTGCGTTGATGTTTGTGATAGAATATTAAAGCTTTCTGACAGTCATACAAAAGAAGCCGTGTATGCTGTTAAATGCAGAACGGAATGTAGACGTATTTTGCTTGCAAGGGAACAGTTCGGTGTTTAAAAAGATTAAAAAATTTTTTTATAAGAACATTTTAAGACGAACTTACTATAGAACCGGAAAATGCATAGGCTGTGGAGAGTGCTGCAGGCAAATTTATGTTCGTCATATTAAAAACGTTGTGCAAACAGAAGAAGAATTTGAAAAGCTTAAGCTTTTGCATCCGTTTTATACTTATTTAAAGGTTACAGGTAAAGACGATATCGGTTTGATTTTTGAATGCCAAAAACTTGATAAAAATACTAATCGATGCACTATTCATAAAAATCGACCCGGAATTTGCAGGCGGTATCCTGTAGAGGCTATTTTTATGATGGGCGGTGAATTAGGAAAAAAATGCGGTTATAAATTTACCCCTATAGAATCTTTTGACGAGGTTTTTAACAGTTTAAAGAAATGAGCGGTATAATTTTTTTGTCATATTATTAATTTTAACATTGTGCACTCTTATTATATTAACCTTTTTTTCGATTAGTTTTGCTGTTAAAATAGCTGTTGCTTCATCAAGCTGACCATTATCATGACTGTTAATAGTTTCTTGAAGGAAAGTTTTGCGTGAATGCCCGATGAGTATAGGGCAGCCCAGTGTTGTGAATTCTTCCAGCCGGTTTATTATTTCAAAATTTTGTTGAACTGTTTTGCCGAAGCCTATGCCGGGGTCTAAAATAATATTAGTTTTATCTATGCCCAAAAATGTTAATAAGTCGATTTTTTTATAAAAGTAATTAAATATTTCCTCAACAACGTCTGCATAATCTGTATGATTTTGCATACAATCAGGTGTTGCGCTGGCATGTCCGAGTATTATGGGACATTTGTATTCAACAGCAACTTTACTCATATCCGGGTCCCATTCTGTTGCTGATATATCGTTAATTATATCTGCCCCGAGTTCTAATGCTTGTCGTGCTGTTGATGCGTTTCTTGTATCCACGCTTAAAATAGTATTTTTATCAAACTCTCTTATTTTTTTTATAACCGGCAAAATTCGTGATTGTTCTTCCTGTGCGTCTGTCGGAGTTGAGTACGGTCGTGTTGATTCTCCGCCTATGTCCACTATATCAGCCCCGTCTTGAATAAGCTCTTTATAATGTTCGATAGCTTTATCTGTAGTATTATACTGTCCTCCGTCAGAGAATGAGTCAGGGGTTATGTTTAGTATCCCCATTAAATAAGGTTCTTGCCAATTTAGTACAAAATTTCTTATTGCTAACGGAGCAGGGGTGTACGTCAGCATGTCTTTTATGTCTTGCGCAAGGGTTGAAAGTTTTAGCGGCTGATATTTTAACTTTTCTGCAATTTTTTTCAATTCGTCAATACTTCCGCTTAAAATGCAGTCAGAGGTTTCAACTTTGCCTGTGATAACTTCTCTGTGTACGGCACAGTCAGTTCCGCTGCTAAGTGCGGTTTGTTTAATAATATTTGCCTGTGCGCAGGTAAGTCCGCAGATTTTTAACGTTTTAAAACAGTGTTTTTCAACTGCCCTGCGTGTGTATGTCCGGTCAAGACCGATGTTGCTCAGGTCAGATTCCTGACAGCGTATAAATTTAAGCTTAAAAGTATTCTCCATAAATATAAATTAACACAAAACTGTTAAACGGAGAAGAATATAAATTTATTAGATACCGCAGCTGTCTAAAGCACAATCTATAAGAGCTGCTGTTACCTGTTCTGTTGCTTTTTTATGGGCATCTTTGCCTTGAACAACATCCGGAATGCCGTCTTTGTTTTCGTCTGTAGCAGCTTCTTTTAATGCGCCAATACCTGCTGTGCCGCCTGCAAGAGTTTTAACACCTTTTTTGAGAAGATTAGCACCCATAGCTTCTTCTTGTTCTTTTTGGATGTGTTTTTTTACTTCTGCATTAACTTCCTTAACTGTTAATTTTTCGCCTTTTTTAGCGGCTGCAGCTTTAATTTGATTTTTTAAATTAGTAAGTTCTGCTTTATCTTTGTGTGCAATTTCTGCCAAATCTTTTTTGGCACCGTTTTTGCTTAAATCTTTTAACCAGATTAATGTTCTGTCGCCTGCTTTTAAGATTGTAGCTTTGAAACCTTCTTGCTTTTTAGCTGTTTCTGCAACATATTCTTGAGCTTTGCCTAAATTATTTAATACATATCTGCCTGCTTTGCCCAATAACGGTGTAGCCTGATTCATAAAATTATAAATTCTGCCGGTTACAGCAGCTGCTGTTAAACCGCTGGCTAAGCTCAAAGCACCAACAATTGAAAAAGATTTTAATGCACTCGGTGCTTTTTTATTTTCTTGAATAATTTCTGCTAATTTTTCAAGTTTTTCTGCTTTAAATTCATCATCGCTTTTTCCGGTATGATTTTCTTCAGTCAAAACTTTTGTGATTCGTTGAAAATCATTTTCTTTTTGACCGAAATTTTTGTTTGTTCTATTTGATCCGTATGCGGATGAAGTATTTAAAGTATTAATTTGTAACATAATTTAGATGCCTACCGTAAACTGTTATTAATGTTTCGTAATTTATTTTATATAATTATCAGAGGTTATGCTGCAGAGTGTTGACCGATATCGGCAATACCGTCGCCGTCTTTGTCCCTGTTAGCCGCTACGGCTGCTGTTGTACCTGCGGAAAGACCGGCTACATCAGTTGATACTTTTTTAATCAAATTGTCAGTAGCTGCTAAATCTCTTTGTTCAACAAGTTTTTGATAATTAACAGCCTGTTTTGATTTGCCTGCAAGTTTCTTTGTAACTTCAGCAGCAATCTGTTTGTCCGTTAAAGTTTTGCCTTCTTTTTCTGCTGCTTTTTTAACTGCATTTGTTGCAGACTTTTTAATGCCTTCGATTTGTTTATTAAGACCTTCCTGAACTGCTTCTGAACCTTTTTGTGCATATTCATTGAGGGCTTGCATACCTTTTTTTGCATTTGTCATTATAAAGCCTTTAACGCTTTTTTGACCGACTGCAGGATTTTCCGTAATAAATTTATTTAATCTTTGCAAACCATTGTTAGCGAGTTTTGCTATTGGCTGCATAACATGTTCTCTAACTTGCTGGTTGTTAGAAAATTTTGTGTACGCTGTTTGTAACCCTTTTTTGCCTGCAAGACCTGCTGCAGCTGCTATTGCTGCAATTTTGGCAAAAGTTTTTATTGGTCCGTCATTCATTTTATCAGCTACGCCTTCAAGGCTATGGAAGGTGTCCTCATCATAGCCTCTTGTGCCTGCTGTTTCTAGCCAGTCAGCTACTGAGTTTAACATGTCTTGATTACCCTTGAATGATGGTTTTATTGGTGAACAACCTACACTTTGTTGAATAGATGTCATTTCTAACACTCCAAATTAATCTTACTTTCACATACCTTAATAAAAACGTACAATTTTAAAAATTGCTATTTGTAAAGAATTTTATTAAATTTTTGTAACAATACTATTTGCTTGTTTTATTTTGAATTTTCCTTCTCTTATACAGTTACAATCTAACTTAATTATTATATACCATTTCTTTGTAAAAAAAAAGCTGCCTTGCAGCTTATACTTCATAATCTTGGGAGGAGATTTGGGGATTTGTTACATGTATCATAATTCATTATTGCAAAAATGTTTATATTTATAATTGTAAATTTAATAAAAATTTACAATCACTTTAAAAGCATGTAGATTTTATGATATGGCTATTTTTTCTTTTTGGGCATGGCGGCTGTGTCGTTTTTGGTTTTTGCGGTTCCCTGAATTCTTTTCACGGAAATAACTTCCGGTATTGATTGCAGTTTAGTAATTACAGTTTTTAATCTGTTAATGTTATCAACTTCTATCCCCATTTCAATAATGCCGATTTTTTTAGCCGGATTAGACTTAATGTTGGCATAAGCAATATTAGTGTTGCATTCAGTCAGCTCAATCATTACATCTTTTAATATACCCAATTTATCTTGAACATCAATACGAATTGAGGCAACATAGGTTTTGTTAAGACCTTTATCAGCCCATTTTATATCTATGAGTCTTTCTTCCGGAATATTGTCTAAGGAGGGGCAATCTACTCTGTGAATGGATACGCCTTTGCTTCTTGTTACTACGCCTACAATAGGCTCTCCCGGTACAGGTGTACAGCATTTTGCAAAGTAGTACAACATTCCTTCAAGCCCGACAATATCATTTTTGGATTTTTTTGTTTTGGTGTGTGAAATTAATGGCTGGTTATCATCATCGGATTTTTTAATGCGGTTAGTAATTTTGTTAACTGTTGTTTCACCGTAACCTAAAGCAGCAAGCAGATCATCAATGCAGGAGTAGTTCATTGATTCGGCTATTTGTTTTAGTTCACCTGATTTAACCAGTTCCTCCAGCTTGGATTTACCGATTTCAGCCTCAAGCATATTGTGCCCGAGTGTGACGTGTTCTTCTCTTTTATTTTTCTTGTACCATTGTTTGATTTTTGACTGGGCGAGCTTTGTAACAACAAAGTTGAGCCAATCAAGTCTTGGCGCAGGTGTTTTTGAAGTCATAATTTCAACAATATCACCGTTATGGAGTTTTGTTGAAAGCGGGCAGATTCTTCCGTTAACAAGTGCACCTGTTATTCTGAAACCTACGTCAGTATGGATTCTGAATGCAAAGTCAACAGGTGTTGCATCTTTGGGCAGGTCTATAACATCGCCTCTCGGGGTAAAAGCAAATACCTGATCTGAGAACAGGTCTAACTTAACTCTTTCGACGTATTCACTTGCCGAGGAAACATCTTTTTCCATCTCAGCGAGTTTGCGCATCCAGGAAAATTGAATATCTGTTTCATCATTAGCTTTTTGTGATCCTTTTTCTTTGTATTTCCAGTGCGCCGCAACACCGTATTCAGCCACCTGATGCATTTCGTGTGTTCTTATCTGCACTTCTATAGGTTTGGACTTCGGTCCCAGAACAGAGGTGTGTAAAGAACGGTACATATTGCTTTTAGGCATTGCAATATAATCTTTAAACCTTCCGGGGATTGGTTTGAATTGAGAGTGAATTATACCGAGAACTTCATAACATTCATTTACCGTATCAACTATTACACGGACAGCAGAAATATCATAAAGCTCGTGAAAGGCGACGTTCTGACGTTTCATTTTTGCATAAATAGAATAGTAATGCTTTGAACGACCGGAAATTGTTGCTTTAATCTTGTGTTGTTTTAAAATCTGGCTGATTTTTTCTACAAGAACCTGTATTGTTGCATCTCGTTCAGCTTTTTTTAATGCAACGAGCTGTGCAATTTCAAAATATTTTTCAGGGTTAAGATATCTTAATGACAAATCTTCCAGCTCTGCTTTTATTTTACCGATACCAAGCCTGTTAGCAAGCGGTGCAAAAATATCCAGTGTTTCCTGTGCTATTTTTTGCTGTTTTGCTGCTGCCATGTAATTTAAAGTACGCATATTGTGAAGACGGTCTGCAAGTTTAAGAAATATCACCCTGACATCTTTTGCCATTGCAATAAACATTCTGCGAAAGTTTTCTGCCTGTCGTTCTTCTTTTGATTTAAACTGATATTTGCCTAGTTTTGTAACGCCCTGTACAAGGTTTAAGACGTCTTCGCCAAAATGTTCTTGAATAGTTTCGGGACTTGTGCCGGTGTCTTCTATTATATCGTGGAGAAGTGCAGCGATAATTGTATCTTTGTCCATCATTAAATCTGTTAGAATTTTTGCAACTTCAACAGGATGAACTATGTATGGTTCTTCGCTGATTCTGTATTGACCTGCGTGAAGTTTTGCAGCAAAAATATAGGCATCTTCAATCTCTTTGATATCTTTTTCCGGTCTATGCTGCTGTACGAGCATATCTTTTAGCGGTTGAAATATACTAAAATCCGGTCCCTGTTCTTCTTGATCCTCTACTAATTCCGTATCAGGTGCTTTCTCGATATCGTTGCCGGTTTGTTGTAAATCTGTTTTTTCTTCACTATTGTCTGTCATAGTTAATTATTGTACACTTTTAAATAGCACTATACAAGGGGTATCGGGTGGAAAATTTCTATTATACATCAGATAATGGAGTTATCTTAAAGATAAAAGCCGTACCGAATTCATCTAAAAACGAAATTTGCGGTGTTTTAGACGGCGTATTGAAAGTAAAAATAAAGGCTCCTGCTGTTGAAAATAAAGCTAATGAAGAACTTGTTAAGTTTTTTGCAAAACTTTTAAAAGTTCCAAAATCCTCTGTATTACTGAAATCAGGTGCAACTTCCAAGATAAAATCTTTATTTATATCAGACTGTACTATTGATAAAATAAAAGATGTTTGTGGTAATATTATTGAATAATGAACTAATAAAAGGACAATCTATGATAACAACTATCTGCTGGGTAATCCAGATAATTTCATCACTTATTTTAATACTTCTTGTTATGATTCACTCACCTAAAGGTGACGGCATCGCAGGTATAGGCGGAGCTTCTCATGTATTTGCTTCACAGAAGAATGCAGAATCAGGTTTAAACAAACTCACAATGTGGGTTGCAATAGTGTTTTTTGTATCAACATTTATTGCCGGTTTTAACTTGTTTTCTTAAAATTAAAAGGAAACTCAGCCGCCTTATCTACGGAGGCGTGATGAATGGTGTGGTGGTAGTAGAATCCGTAAGTTTGATAAGACGGTTGAGTTTGTGATTTGCCGTATAGGGTAGTTGTGATGTGATTTTTTATGCTGTGTCGTTTATGATTCGTTTCATGTAATAGCTGACATTGCGTGCCCAGTATTTGTTTATTCCTTCTTTATCGCTTTTGTCGGCTATCGGGCAGTATTTTGCACCGACTTTGGCAACTGTTGTGCGTCCCATATTGATATATCTCCTTTTTAACAAAGAAGCCATATCTTCCAGGCATTCGTCGACATTGTTGTAAACACGGAATTTGTAGCTTTGTCTATATCGAATTCCTCCTACATTATTACGTTTGCGTGCAGAATATGTTGTTCCGTTTTCTGATTCATTCATTGTAATTGCAGCAAGGAATACGGCGTTTATTCCATATTTATCCTGCAGTTCAAGAAATTTGGCACCACGTCCTTTCAAGACTCCACCAAGGTGTTTGTCTATTTCTTCGGCTGTGCCTTCAAATTTAGTTCTTATATCAAAATTATGTAAATTACCATTGACTACTTTTTTTCGTTCAACTGGTTTAACAGTCGCTTCCTGTTTTACAGAAGCCTGTGCTTTTGGGTGTGGTGTCAATGCCGCTGGAACCGTTTGCAAAAATGGAGATGATGAAGAACATTTTTGCAGGATTCTTAAATAGACACCAGGATAGAAGCTGTCTTGTGGCTGTTCATATTTGAAAACAAAGCAAGGGCTTCTGTCAGGAAGTGTTGCAGGCAGTTTTTCTTTTTTCTCCTGCTGTTCTGTTTCTGCATATAATTTGATATACTGACCCACAAATATCGAATTAATATTTTTAATATTGTTGAGTTCAGCTATTTCTATAACTTTTTTTTGAATTTCTGAATTGTTTTTAATGTTCAGCTCATCACGGACGATTTTCCACAGGTTATCGCCTTGTTTGATCTGGTAATCACCCATTTAATACACCTCATAAATATCCAAGTCTAAATTACTTACTTATTGCTTACGTATATATAAAAACAAATTTCGAGGTGCAATTTCAAAAATGATTTTATTTGTAATATTTGTTTACAATTTAAGAAACAATCCGTTCCAAACCTCTCACAAAGCGTACTATAGGCTTTTCTTCGTACCAGTTTATTGAATCAACAAGAACTGTTTTGCAGCCTAAAATTTTTCCAAAAAGTATGTCAGTCAACGGTCTGTCGCCAACCATAACCATTTCGTTGTGGTTTATTCCGTGTTCTTTAAAAAATTTTCTGGATACTTTGGTTCCCGGTTTTTTTGCATTGGCAAGTACCGGAAAATCTACCTGTTTTGCTGCTTTAGAGATGTATTCAAGGTTGTGGTTGTTTGAAATAATAATCAGCGAAAAATCCTTTTTCAGGTTTTCAAATAGCTGCAGGGTCTGTTCTGAGAACATGCCGGATTTAGACTTCATAACAGTGCTGTCCAAATCAAAGGCAATAACTTTTATTCCCGCCTGTTTGAGTTGGTCGTAATCTATCTCGTATATTGTTTTTGCTTCGTAATCAGCTTTTACTATCATCTTACGTTTTTAATCCCTATTGTTCTTGCTATTGCGTACTTGTAGTTTACGGGTTCATTGCTTAAAAGAACCCATATTTCGTCGTTAGTATTGCCGACATCTTTTTCTTCATCGAGGGTAATATTATAAAGCTTTTCAATTGTAGTTTCAAAGCATTCATCAGG
>CALUSA010000016.1 GCA_944323275.1 Candidatus Gastranaerophilales bacterium | reverse complement strand
ACTATTTTTATTGCATCAGCTGTCATTTGCGGATAAACTTTTCCGTTAACAACAACAACCGGAGCCAGACCGCAAGCACCTAAGCAGCTTACTGTTTCTACAGAGAACAAGCCGTCATCTGATGTGTAAACTCCGTCTTTTAAGTTTAAACACTGATAAACAGCGTTTAAAACGGGCATAGAGCCTCTAACGTGGCAAGCAGTTCCGTCACAAACTTTGATTTCGTATTTACCTTTGGGTTCAAGGCTGAACTGAGCATAGAATGTGGCTACACCGTAAACTGTTGCCGGTGACAAACCTTCTATTTTTGTGCCGATGTATGTCATTACATCCAACGGCAGATAGCGGAATACTTCCTGTACTTTTTGCAATATTGCAATCAAATTTGACTTTTGATATCCGTAGTTTGAGAGAATTTCATCAACTTTGGAATAGTCAAGTCCCGTGTGAGTCTGTGGGCTCATTAAAATCTCCTTTACAAAATGTGTTTATTTACCCTTACTAACAGTCAAAAGACCATTAATCGTGAATTAAATCACTATTACAGGCAATATGATACCGTAAAGTCACTATTTTTTCAAGCATTTTATATATGTTTTAATTGTTTGCGCACATTATTTACAAAAAGTTTGATAAATTCCTGTCGAGCGACCTCTCTGCGGTCGATAATTTGTCGAAAAATATACTTCTGTTTTATTGACATAACCGAATTGTCTTTCCTGCAGATCATTATAATCTTCACAGTTCAGATCAAATATCCCCATAACAAGTCCGTCCGGTGATTTATAAACACCGATATGTCTGTTGTACAAATTCCATAAGGATTTAGTATCATATAGCCAGCCGTTAGGGAGTTTTTTCCACACTGCCGTATCTTCATTAAAATTAAGCCAGTTTGCTTCGCTTAAGAACACAGCGATGTTGTCTTTCATTTTATCGCTTTTAGAGATACTCATTTTGCCGATTTCGTCTGCAATCCCATAAAGTTCGTGACCTATTTCTGCATTTGAGCGTGCAAAGACAGGCGTAGCAGTTAAAATTAACAATGTTAAAAGCAGAAATTTTTTTAACATCTTGAAAAGACTTCAATCTCAAGTGAATCCATTGTGTTTGCAAGAAAATACGCAGAGCTTGCTATCATAGATGCGTTATCCGTACAGTATTTCATTGCTGGAGCAAAAATTTTGTACCCTTCATCCTGCAGTGCAAAAAATTTCTTTCTTATTTCCGAGTTTGCAGCGACTCCACCGCCTAAAACAATCTGTTTTATTCCGTATTTTTCTGCAGCCTTGAGAGTCTTTTTAAACAGGGTTGAGGTTATGCACTCCTGAAAACTTGCAGCAACATCTTCTTTGGGAATAGCCCCGAGTTCTTTTTCCAATTTTCTTGTGAGATTTAATACTGCTGTTTTTAACCCGGAAAAGCTGAAATCGAACTCGCCTTGAACTTTAGCCTCTGGCAGTTTGTAAGCTTTCGGATTTCCGTTCGGTGCCATTTTGTCTAGGTTTAATCCGCCCGGATAAGGAAGCTCAAGAAGTCTTGCTACTTTGTCATAGGCTTCACCGGTTGCATCATCAATGGTTTCACCTATTATTTGCTGGTCTAAATAGTCGTTTACCTTGATTATTTGTGTGTGTCCGCCGCTTACAAGCAAGGCAATCATTGGCGGTTTTAAGTCCGTATCTATGTAGTTTGCGCAAACATGTGCGTTCAGGTGATTTACTCCTATAAATGGTTTGTCATAAGTAACCGCAAGTGCTTTTGCTGCATTAAGTCCGACAAGCAAAGAGCCGACAAGACCCGGACCGACTGTTGCCGCAATAGCTGTTATGTCATCGGGCTTTAAACCTGACCGGTCAAAAGCCTCTTGTATAATCAGGTTCACTGCATCTAAATGTTCTCTTGCTGCTACTTCGGGCACCACACCGCCGTATAAACGATGTGTTTTAATTTGCGAAGCAACAACATTAGCCAGCACTTCTCTGCCGTTTTTAACAATTGCGCAGGCTGTTTCGTCACAGCTTGATTCAAGAGCCATAATTATTATGTCTTCGTCTGACTCGGGACCTATTAAAACAGTCTCACCCGAAATCGGCTTTTTAAATTCTTTTACAAGTTTAGCCATAAAGATTACACTCTGTTTTTAATTTCGTCAAGAAGCAATGTTTCAAATTCATCTATAGTTTTTGTACCAATCGGACCTTCGCCTCTTTTTCTGATTGCAATTGTTCCGTCAGCCATTTCTTTGTCACCGACCACTATAACATAAGGAACCTTTTTGTCCTGAAGTGATTCTCTTATTTTGTAATTCATGCTTTCGCTGCGGTCGTCAAGGTTAGCTCTGATACCTGCATTTCTAAGCTGTTTATAGATTTTTTCGGCATAATCGGTGTGTTTGTCGTTTGAAATTGGAACAATTTCAACTTGAGTAGGTGCAAGCCAGAGCGGGAAAGCACCTGCATAGTGTTCTATTAATATACCGTGGAATCTTTCCATAGAACCGAATATAACTCTGTGCAGCATCAGCGGGGTTTTTAATTGACCGTCTTTGTCCTGATATTTGATATCAAAGCGTGCCGGAAGGTTGAAGTCAAGCTGGATAGTAGCGCACTGCCATGTTCTGCCGATTGCGTCTTTAACTTTAAAGTCAATTTTAGGACCATAGAATGCACCGTCGCCTTCGTTTATTTCATATTTCATTCCACGGCGTTCCATTGCTTCTTTCAAACCGGCTTCGGCTTTGTTCCAGTTTTCAATTTCGCCGATATAGCTTTCAGGGCGTGTTGAAAGTTCGACTTCAAAATTCATTTTGAAAATAGCCATTGTATCTGCAACAAAGTCAATAATTTCGTTGATTTCGTCTACAAGTTGTTCAGGGGTACAGAAGATGTGAGCATCGTCTTGGGTAAAGCCCTGAACACGTGTAAGACCGCCTAAGGCACCTGAATGTTCACGTCTGTAAACTGTTCCGAGTTCTGCCATTCTTAAAGGCAAAGAACGGTAAGAGTGTCTGTTTGCCTGATAAATCAAGATATGGAACGGGCAGTTCATCGGTTTTAAAATATACTGGTCGTCAGATTCGTCTTCTTTTTGGATGAAGAACATATTTTCTCTGTAGTGATCTGCGTGACCTGAAATTTCCCAGAGTTTTGATTTTGCTATATGAGGAGTGTTAACAATTACATAACCTCTTTTGCGGTGTTCTGTTCTCCAGTAATTTTCAATTTCTTCTCTAACCACGGCAAGGTTAGGATGCCATAAAACAAGCCCTGCACCGAGTTCTTCTCTTGTTGAAAATAAATCAAGCTTTGCACCCAATTTTCTGTGGTCACGTTTTTCAGCTTCTTCCAGCATTGTTAAATAAGCTTTTAAATCATCGTTTGACCAAAAAGCTGTTGCATAAATTCTCTGGAGCATTTTGTTTTTTGCATTGCCTCTCCAGTATGCACCTGCTACCTTCATTAATTTGAAGGCTTTAATAAATGAAGTGTTCGGTAGGTGAGGACCAGCACAAAGGTCATTAAACAGTGAATTGCCGTCTTTATCTTTTGTTAGGAACAGTGTCGGCTTGTGGTTTCTGTGTTCTTCAAGAAGCTCTGCCTTATAGATTTCACCCTGAGTTTTAAACTCACTGATTTGTTTGTCAACATCAGGGATTAAGTATTTTTCAAATGTAAGATTTTGCTTAACAATCTCGTGCATTTTATCTTCAATTTTTTTCAGGTCATCTTCCGTAAAAGTGTGACCTTCAAGGTCAAAGTCATAATAAAAACCGTTTTCAATAGCCGGTCCTATAGCCAGTTTTGCCTGCGGAAACAGTGCTATTACCGCCTGTGCCATAATGTGCGAGGTAGAGTGTCTTAATATATATAAAGTTTCAGGGTCTTTAGAGGTTAAAATTCTGACTTTATCGCCGTCAGACAATGTAGTTCGTATGTCTTTTACATCTCCGTTAATTTCAAGTGCAACAGCGTTTCTTGCAAGTCCATCGCTGATGGCTTTTGCTAAATCAAATCCGTTAGCATTGTCCTGTAATGAAATTTTTGAGTTGTCAGGTAGAATTACCTCGATGTTAGACATTGTTTTTCCCCTTTTATTTAAGTATTTTATGTATTCTAATAATTTTATAGCACCAGCAAAAAACTAATGCAAACTTGTCAATTCTCCGACTTAGTTAAGTTGACTATATGAATAAATTGTAATATAATTTAAAAAAAATCAATATTTTGTAATATTTATTATTACAAAATTTTTTAGTAAATAAGGTTTATAAATAGGGTAAAGAAAGATAGGTTTTTAACATGTGTCCAAATAGTGAAATTCCTAATGAACAAACTGAAGCAAAACAAAAAATATTAATTGCTGATGATGAAGCCAGTATAAGAAGAATTCTTGAAACAAGATTAAGCATGATTGGTTATGATATAGTTACTGCAGCTGACGGTGAAGAAGCTGTTGCTGTATTTAACAAGGAAAATCCCGATCTTGTGGTTTTAGACGTAATGATGCCTAAGATGGACGGTTACGGTGTATGCAGAGAAATAAGAAGGACTTCCGATGTTCCGATTATTATCTTAACTGCATTAGGTGATGTTTCAGAAAGAATTACAGGCTTAGAACTCGGTGCTGATGATTATGTAGTTAAACCATTCAGCCCAAAAGAACTTGAAGCACGTGTTAAATCAGTTTTGAGACGTTCTACAAACAGAGAAATTGCTCCTTCTACGGGCAAAGTTACTAAAAACGTTATCACAACAGGTAATATAAAAATTGATACTGCAAGACGTCAGGTATTCAGAAAGAATGAAAGAATCCGCCTCACCGGTATGGAATTCAGCCTGCTTGAACTGCTTGTAAACAACTCGGGTCAGGCATATTCCCGAAACGAAATTTTGCAATATGTATGGGCATATCCGCCGGATCACAGAATTGATACTAGGGTTGTTGACGTTCATATTTCAAGATTGCGTTCAAAACTCGAAACAGACCCTGCCAATCCGGAATTAATATTGACGGCACGTGGTATAGGTTATATGTTCCAGCGAATTAATTAGTTTTAAAAAGCCTCTTTATCTAAAAGAGGCTTTTTTATATCTGTTTTAGATTGTCTACTCTTTAAATTTTTGCTTAATCTGTTATAAAATTTATTAAAAAGAGTTTATATTATATAGTAAAATATAATTGACAGTTAAGGTTTTTATATGATAAACGACATGACAAAAGGCAGTCCGCTAAAGCATATTTTGCTTTTTACGCTGCCCCTTTTGATAGGAAATGTATTTCAACAGTTATATAATATTGCGGATATTGTTATAGTCGGCAGGACGATAGGTACTAATGCTCTTGCTGCGGTTGGTGCAATATCTCCTGTGTTCTTTTTTGTCATGTTTGTTGTCGTCGGGCTTACCAACGGATTTGCTATAATTACAGGGCAACGCTTCGGTGCAAAGGATATGAATGGCGTAAGGCGTTCGGTAACGGTATCTACAGTACTAAGCAGTGTAATAACGCTCGCTTTTTCAGTTGTGTTAATGCTTTTAATGCATAATATTTTGTACTGGATGAATGTGCCAAAGGAAATTTATTCCGATGCATATTATTATATAATGATTGTTACAGCAGGACTTATAACTGCAAATTTTTACAATCTTTTAGCCAGCATAGTTCGTGCTCTGGGTGATAGCAAAACACCGTTATATTTCTTGATATTTGCTTCTGTTTTAAATATTGTTCTGGCTTTGATTTTTATTTTACAGTTTAAGATGGGGGTACCAGGTTCAGCAGTTGCAGTTGTGCTTTCTCAAGCAGTATCTGCTTTGTTGTGTGTATTTTATATTAAGAAAAAATTTCCAATATTGCATTTAAAAAAAGAGGATTGGCTTTTTGCATTGCGAAAAAGAAATTTCGATTTTGCACTTGAACACTTAAATGTAGGTCTGCCTATGGCCGTTCAGTTTTCTGTTTTAGGTATCGGTATTTTAATTCTGCAAAGCGTATGTAATACCTTCGGACCTGATTTGATTGCTGCTTTCACTGCTGCCTTAAGAATAGAACAAATAGCAACTATGCCCATGATGTCGTTAGGTGTTGCGATATCAGCATATACAGCACAAAATTTCGGTGCATATAATTTTTCCAGAATTCGTTATGGAGTAAACAGGTGTTCCTTGTTGTGCCTTTCTTTGAGTATAGTAATGACAATTATTATGCATTTTTACGGAAGTGACATAGTAGCGGCATTTTTAGGTACAAAAGCCAATGAAATTGTATCTATTGCACGCAGTTATCTGTTAATTAGTACTATGTTTTATTTCTTCTTAGGGCAAATATTTGTTTTCAGAAACGCTTTACAGGGTATGGGAGAAACGGTTCTGCCTTTGTCAGCAAGTATTGCAGAGCTTGTTGTACGCTCGTTTGCTGCAATTTATCTTGCCGTTAAATTCGGTTATTATGGTATATTTTACGCCGGACCAATTGCATGGATATCAGCATCGACAATTATGGCTGCAGGATATTATATGAACCTGTTTAAGATAGTTAAAAAGGCTCATGCCAATGCAAGGCTGCAAAGAAGAATTGAAAAAGGTTTTAATATTTCTGTAAATTAATTGTTTACAGAAATTTTTACTCAATTAACCTTGTTCATGTGACTGTTTGCTAGACTGTTTTACCTGCTTGGCTCGAGAAATGCACACAATCCGTAATAAAAAGAGCCGCTAGATTGCCGGCTCTTGTAAATAATTTCTACTTTATATTCTAATCCAAGTAGAATGCAGTAATAACTTTGTGTGATTCTTCCGCATACTCAATAGCTTTGTGTAAAGTATTTGATGTATGTGATAAGAAGCAAATAAGCTGCTGGCAGTCGTCAATAATTTCTCTGTTACAAATGCGGCTTGCATCAGCAAGTGTCATCATAGCTCTGTCAGCATGCTCTATTATATTGGGAACACCTATAAGCTGATCCTGTACGTCAGATGGCTGTTGACCGATGGTTTGAGGTAATATAACTTTGAGTTTTTCAGGATTCGATTTCATAGCACCACGGATTGTTGCAGCATTTGTACCTGATGAACCGCCGGAGGTTATGATTGTATTACCTTGCATAACAAGTGCATAAGAAAGTGTTTCTATGATTTGTTGATGAGTAATTGGTAAATTACGACTGCCGATTACTGCAATTCTTTTTGTGGATTGCTGTAAAGTTGCAAGTTCCATTGCAAGTTGATCAACTGTATCTGCGTCATCCGATACTGTGTCTAAATCATCAGTAGGCACCATAATCATCGGTTGGTCTTGTTTTTCTTGGTTTTCGTCTGACATATTTGTATCCTAAATATAATATTTTACTAAAAATTTATTTTTGTTTTATCATAATAATATCATAAATTATGAAAATTAAAAGCATTTTAATTAAAATAAGCTGAAACATAGCACAATTATTTACAGAGTATCGAGGGGGAGCATTGGAAGATTTACTCAGAGGTCTTAATGACGAACAGAGAGAAGCCGTTGTTGAAAGCGAGGGCGCATTGCTTGTGCTTGCCGGTGCAGGCAGCGGAAAAACAAAAGTTTTAACTACCCGTATAGTCAATCTGGTAAAATCAGGTGTTAACCCTTATAAAATACTCGCTGTTACATTTACAAACAAAGCTGCTAAAGAAATGCGAGAACGTCTGTCAAAAATGATTGGCGAAGATGTTGTTAAAAAAATGTGGGTCGGTACATTTCATAATATTTGCGGCAGAATTTTGAGATTTGATATTGAAAACTATAAAAGCCCTGACGGAAGAAAATGGGATAACAACTACGTTATCTATGACGAAACAGACACAAACACAATTATTAAAAATGCTATAAAAAAATTAAATATTGATGAAAAAACTTTTGCGCCAAAACTTGTTAAAGCTGCAATTAGCAATGCCAAAAGCAAGATGCAAGACGCATACACCTTTGCTACACGTGCCAGAGATTACCGTTCTGAAAAAATTTCTGAGATATATTATGAATACGAAAAGCAGCTGCTTGCTAATAATGCAATCGACTTTGACGACATGTTGCTTTTAACGGTTAACCTTCTTTCCACTAATGAAGAAGTAAGAAGTAAGTATCACGAACGTTTTTCTCATATATTAGTCGATGAGTTTCAAGATACTAACATAAGCCAGTATATGCTTATACGTCATTTATACTCTAACGGGAAAACAGATGAGGAGTTGAAAGGCAGAAGCCTCTGTGTTGTTGGGGATGTTGACCAGTCGATTTACAGCTGGAGAGGTGCTGATTACAAAATCATCCTCAATTTTCAGACTGACTATAAAAACGCAAAGCTTATTAAACTCGAAAAAAATTATCGTTCTGTCGGCACTATCCTTGATGCTGCCAATGCTATCATAGTCAATAATACTGAACGTTTAAGCAAGAATCTTTACTCAACAAAAGGACAGGGTGAGAAAATTGACATCTATGAGGCACAGGACGAATCCGGTGAGGCTTATTACATTGCAAACAAAATAAAAAGTAATGTGTGCAATTTGAATGATTGTGCTGTGCTTTACCGTACAAACTCACAATCACGTGCTATAGAAGAAGCACTTATTTCGCAAGGTATATCTTATCGTATGGTTGGCGGTTTAAAGTTCTACGAACGTAAAGAAATCAAAGACCTTATAGCTTATTTAAAACTCATTTATAACAGGCATGATTCTCAGAGTTTAAAAAGAATAATTAACGTGCCGAAACGCTCTATCGGCGATACTACAGTTAAAAAATTACAGGATATCGCTTCTCAAATGGATTATTCTATCTATGAGGTTATCCAAAATATTGATGAATACGACGATTTTTCTTCAGGGGTGAAATCAAAGCTTAAAAACTTTATAGAGCTTATTGACAAGCTTGATAAGAATCGTACATCGCTTTTACTTCCGGAGTTTATTGCATTTATAATTGAACAAACAGGCTATCTTGCGGAGTTAAAACAGGAAGATACAGAAGAATCTCAATCACGTATAGAAAACCTGCAGGAACTTGTTAATGTTGCCCGTGACTTTGCCCCGGAAGACGAATCCAATATCCTCGGGGAATTTCTGGCGCAGGTTGCTTTGGTAAGCGACCTTGATGAAACACCCGATGCTGATAATGCTGTGACTTTGATGACACTGCATGCTGCAAAAGGGCTTGAGTTTGATACGGTATTTCTCGCCGGGCTTGAAGAAGGAATTTTCCCGCACAGCCGTTCTTTAAACAATAATACAGAGATGGAAGAAGAACGCCGTCTTATGTATGTAGGCGTCACCCGTGCAAAACAAAAGCTTTATATAACATACGCAAAAAGACGCCAGATGTGGGGAGAAACAAGATACTACACGCCGAGCAGGTTTTTAGAAGAAATTCCTTACAATCTTACAGAAAGAAATACATCAGAGGAAAACAGTTATTCCTCAGCCGGCAGAGGTACGTTTAATCAGGCTGTTAACAAAATTAAATCACAGACCAGAGCTGATTATTCCGGCTATGTTGAAAAAACAAACAGCTTTGGTAAAGGGTTTGTTGCCCCGTCCTCAGGTTTGACTAATGCTCAGAGTATCAGCAAAGTGGTGAAGAAAAAGCCTGTTTATAACGGCGAATCAGACAGTAATTCAACTTATTCACACAACAAAGCATATTTGCAGCATACGCAAAAAAATAATAATTTTGTTAAAAAAGAAGCTTTTGTCGTTAAAAGTGCAAAAAACAAAGAACAGGACGAAGAAAAAATAAGAAAACTTCTTGAAGATAATCCAATTAAGAGAATGCTTGAAGAAAAGAAAGCTAAAGAAGCTGCTCAGGCAGTTAAGCAGGAACAAGAACATACATTCGCCAAAGGCGACAGGGTCTTTCATGAAAAATTCGGTATGGGGTACATTGATGAGATAAAACAAATCGGGTCCTCATCAATGTATGTAATAGATTTCGGCAAGCAAGGGAAAAAAGCAGTAGATGCGCTTTATGCCAATTTAAAGAAATTTTAAATAATTTATGGATTAGAAGACATTTGTTTTGGTTACGTTTTTGAACTTAGTTATGCTGCCTTGAAACAGTAAATCAACGGAACCAACTGCACCGTTTCTGTGTTTTGCAACGATTACTTCGGCTTTGCCTCTGTTTTCTGTGTCTTCTTTATTGTAATACTCATCACGGTATATGAACATAATAATGTCTGCATCCTGTTCAATAGCACCTGATTCTCTAAGGTCAGACATCATCGGGCGTTTGTCGGGGCGGGATTCTACCGCACGTGAAAGCTGTGAAAGTGCAATAACAGGAACATTAAGCTCTCTTGCAAGACTTTTTAAACCTCTTGAAATACCGGAAATTTGCTGAGTTCTGTCTTCCTTGTTGCCTGATGCTTCCATAAGCTGCAGATAGTCGATTACAACAAGTCCTATTTCTTTTTGTTCCATTGCGAGTCGTCTGCATTTTGCACGAACTTCCATAACTGTTGCACCCGGTTTGTCATCGATAAATAGAGGTGCATCAGCAAAGTGATTCATTGCTGTTGTCAGTTTTTCCCAGTCGGACGGCTGCATGTTTCCTGTTTTTAATTTATGAGTGTCTACCTCAGCCTCTGAACACAACATACGCTGTACAAGCTGTTCTTTTGACATTTCCAGAGAAAATATGGCAACAGTCTTTTTGGCTTTTAGTGCAACATTTTGTGCAATGTTGAGAGCAAGTGCTGTTTTTCCCATTGACGGTCTGGCAGCAAGAATTATAAGGTCTGATTTTTGCAAACCCGAGGTCATATTATCAAAATCATAAAAACCGGTAGGAACACCTGTTAATTCATCTCTGTGTTCATATCTGTAAGAAATTTGTTCATAGCTTGTCAAAACAAGGTCTTTAACCGAAACTAAGTCAGATGTTGTTTTTTGCTGAGCTATATTAAAAATAAGTTTTTCCGCATTATCAAGAGTTGCCTCTGTTGGTGCATTGTCGTAAGCCATTTCAACAATTTCAGAACCGGCAGTAATTAGTTCTCTTTTGATAGCTTTTTCTTGAACAATTTTGGCATAGTATTCAATGTTTGCTGTTGTTGCCACATTAAGTACAAGGTCGTTTATATAGGCTCTGCCGCCAACAAGTTCAAGTTTGTCTTTTTCGTTTAGTCTTTCTGATACTGTAACAATATCTATTGCCTGATTTTTGTTAAACAATTCGACAATAGCGTCGTATATAACTTTGTTAGCCGGTTTATAAAAGCTGTTTGCGTTTAGCATATCCGCAACCTTGTTAAAACAAACAGGGTTTTTTAATATTGCGCCGAGAATTGCTTCTTCTGCTTCAATATTTTGCGGCGGTAATTTTTGCAGTTTGCCATCAATTGTTTTTACAAGACTGTTTTGCACGCTAACAAATCCTTCCTTTGCAATATTATATGTTAATCAAAAATATTATTCATTAAATAATTAAGAAAAATTAAACTTACGGGTATTGTTAATCTCAAAACATAACCGGAAAATATTTATAAAAACAGGAGTAAATAATGTATAAAAAAATTATAAACCCAGGGCAGGAACTTGAATTCCGTTCTGACAGCATTGATAATAAATATCTCATTAATGAGGGGCAGCGTGCAATAGGATTGTTCGCAATGACTAAAGAACAGCAGGTACCAGCGCAAATTTCTATGCAGGATATATGTTTTTATGTAATAGAAGGCACCCTGCAGATTAAAGCAGAAGAAAAAACCTTCCTGCTTGAGGAAGGCAATTTAATTTTAATTCCAAAAAGTTGTGCTTATACTTTAAACGTTATTGATAACGTAAAAATTTTAACTGTCAGATTATGAGTAACAGTTTGCTTCTTTATAAATCTCTTTGCCTGTATTTACACCGAATTGTGCAAATAAATCAGCATATACAAGACATATATAAAAACTTACAAACGGAAGAATTAATGCCAGAATTTGACCGTTAACAAGTAATATCATAAGAATCAACATGCATAAGCTTACAAGTACGCAATAGCATACCAGAAGAATGTAGTTTATTATGTTATGCTTGATAAGTGTATATGCTTTTTTGACATTAAGGAAGGATTGAATCTTAAAATCCAGAGAGAAATTCAGCGCAAGCATAATGTACAGTGCCGTATAAATTATATGTAATACTACACCTGCTGCTATGTACGGGACTGATTCATCACTTATTGAAAGCGGTGAAATAAATGCAAGCAATGAAAACAGAATTATAAAAGGTATTGAAAAGATTAATCCGCCTATACAAGATTTTATGCCGATATGAACGAAATAGGTAAAAAATTTCCATGACGGAAGTCTGCCGTTTTCGTGAACAATTCTGTTGTGCACAACCTTAAAAAAGTAACCTGCAACACCGAGCAAACACGTTAATGCCAGCAGTCCGAATATTGTTATCCAGTAGTAGTTTAAAGGATTAAACAGTAGTCTGTTAATGCCGGGAAAAATGAATGCAAATACCGGAAAGAACAGCAATAAACCGCCGATTAAAATTTTGGGCAGCCAGTTTTTATCCTGCGGCACGAAAATAAATGCTTGCTTTAGACTTAGACCCATGAGCACGCTCCTAAAATTAAATAATAAACACACTACCATTGTAACACTTTTTGGGTCAAAATGATAGTGTGTATTGAAAAAATTATGAAAATTTTTCTATTTTATTGCTGCGGCTGTTGCGGCGGCTGTGTTTGTTGCTGTTGTTGAGGTTTGTGTCCTGTAGCTCTTGATTTAAGAGCAATTATATAAGGTGATTTTTGTAAGTATTGTCCCATTAAATTGTAGGTAGAAATACAAGCTGTAAAGCTCAAGAAGGGAACAAGTATTATCGGTATAATAAGTACTATACAAAGAACCGTTACAACACCGTATATTAACCATAAAAGGATAATTTGTACGATGAAATTAGTTGTATCCGTATGACCTTTTATAAGGTTCATTGTTCTTTTTACATCGATTGTTGAAAGAATTTTTTTGTCAAGTGAAAAGTTCATTATTAAAAACAATAAAAGAATTGACATTATTATTTCAACTACAAATGTAATTATTGTCGTAATAATCGGCAATTTTGAGAATAATATTGCAGAAACTGTTATTATTAAAATTGTTACTATTCCAAGTACAATTGAAACAATGAGTAATCCTGCGAAATTTTTTGCACCGGTAATAAAGTTTGTGGATAAATTATCCGATGCACTGCCTGGTAATTCTTCTTTTCCCTTAACAAAGTTCAGAAGATATTCAACTAAATATCCTAATACCGCAAAGTTTAAAATCGGAACTAAGAATATTACTCCGCCGATTAGGACATTAAGAAACCAATTTTGCATAGCAAATGGTGCTTTAAGTGCTTTTTGTAAATCAATACTCATACTAAACTAACTCCTATTTTCCATATTAATTCTATGCCATTAGACAAAGCATAACAATGAAAAATATTACATTTTTATATGAGTTTTGTCAAGTTAGCCATTTCTATAGCAGTTTTAGCAGCTTCCGACCCTTTGTTTCCTGCTTTTGTACCGGCTCTTTCTATTGCCTGCTCAAGGTTGTCGGTGGTGAGTACTCCAAATATCACAGGAATACCTGTCTGTAAAGAAACTTGAGCTATGCCTTTTGAAACTTCGGCAGCAACAAAGTCATAGTGACCGGTTGAACCTTTTATTACTGCTCCTAATGTGATTATTGCATTATATTTGTCGGATTCTGCAGCTTTTTTGGCAATAATTGGAATTTCAAATGCACCAGGTGTCCAGATTACATCAATTGTTTCTTCTTTAATGCCATGGCGAACAAGTTCGTCTATTGCGCCTGAAAGTAACTTTGCGCCAATAAATTCGTTAAATCTTGATATTACAATACAAAATTTTTCACCGTTTGTTGTGTATGTACCCTGTATTATATTTGCCATAGCATTCTCCCTTTATTGTTTATTCTTTTATTTTAAATAATACAATATAAACATTTTAATTTAAAGAAATTTTCTTGCGTATTGCAAAGTTTAAATTTATCCCCCGTGTTGTTTAATGAGTTTGTATATATTAAAAAGCCTTTTAGAATTCTGCTAAAAGGCTTTTTATAAGATTATTTATATTGTTAAAAATTATGCTTCATATTTTTTGAAAAGCAATGATGCGTTGTGTCCGCCAAATCCGAATGAATTGGACAGTGCATATTTAACTTGTGCTTTTTGCGGTTTGTGCGGAACATAGTTCAAATCTGCAACTGCTTCATCCTGATTATCAAGGTTAATAGTCGGAGGAACAATACCGTGATTAATAGCCTCGATACAAACAATTGATTCTGCAGCTCCGGTTGCACCTAACATGTGACCGTGCATTGATTTTGTTGAGCTGACTTTAAGGTCAGGATTCGTTTTTAAATCGCCGAATACTCTTGCAATTGCTTGAGATTCTGCAATGTCCCCCAGTCCTGTACTTGTACCGTGAGCGTTAACATAATTAACTTCTTTAGGTGAAACACCAGCATCTTTTAGCGCAAGTGTCATAGCCATTGCTGCACCCGAACCGTCTGCTGCAGGTGCAACTATATCATAAGCATCGGCTGTTTGACCGTATCCGACAATTTCCGCATAAATTTTTGCACCACGTTTTTTAGCATGCTCTAATTCTTCGAGAATAAGAACTGCTGCACCTTCTGCCATAATAAAACCGTCACGGTCTTTATCATAAGGTCTTGATGCTTTTTGCGGTTCGTCATTATGTTTTGAAAGTGTTCTTGCACTGGTAAATGCACCGATGCCTAATTTGGTTATAACCGCTTCTGCACCGCCTGCAACTATAACATCTGCGTCATCCCATTGAATGGAACGGAAGGCATCGCCGACAGAATGTGCAGAGGTTGCGCATGCAGTAACAACAGCTTTGTTTACGCCTTTTGCTCCGTGTTTTATGGAGATTCTGCCTGCGCCCATGTCTGCAATAATCATAGGCACCGTAAACGGAGAACACTTTGTAGGACCTTTTGCAGTGATTATATCGTGTTGTTTTTCAAATGTATCAAACCCGCCTGCTGCTGAACCGACTATTACCCCGTATCTGTAAGGGTCAACATTTTCTCCTGCAATTATGCCTGAGTCTTTAATTGCTTCATCTGCCGCAACCATTGCAAACTGGGTATATCTGTCCATTCTTTTGGCTTCTTTGGGGTCAAGATATTCCTCGGGTTTGAAGTCTTTAACTTCACCTGCTATATGTACGGTGTGCCCGTCAAGAGGGATGTTTTCAATGGTAGAAATACCGCTTTTTCCTTCCAGCAGGCTATTCCAAAATTTATCAACACCGACACCAAATGGTGAAACTATCCCTATACCTGTAACAACAACTCTTCTTTTATTCATTTTCTAACCTTTACTTCTCTGAGAATATTACCGACATAAATCGGTAAAATAGTGGGGAGTATGTTTTAATATGCTCCCCACAAAATTTATTTGCAATAAACTATGAATGAGATTCAATGTAATTTACTGCGTCTTGAACTGTAGCGATTTTTTCAGCTTCTTCATCAGGAATTTCGCATCCAAATTCATCTTCAAAAGCCATAACCAATTCAACTGTATCCAAAGAATCAGCACCTAAATCTGCTGTAAAGCTAGCTTCAGGAGTAACTAAATTTTCGTCTACGCTTAATTGTTCAACTACAACTTTTTTTACTCTCTCAAGAACTGTACTCATGTTTTTTCATCCTCTTTTTAAATTAACTACGTATATATTTTAACTTTATTATACTATTTCAATATAAATATGCAATTTTGTAAAGCATAAGTAACGACTTTTAATTATTTTTAACAACTTTTTTATTTTAACAAAGCTTTAGTTTACTTTGTTAACAAAAAAGAGATGTTTTGACATCTCTTTTTCACAGATTATCGTCTTCAAACCCGGGCGAACGTGACGGCAGGTTGGCATATCCTGGATTTGCAAAAACTGTTTTTCTTATAAATTTACTTGTATAATTTCCTCTTATAAATAATTTTTTAAGCGTATTTTCCCGTACGACCAGAGGATGCATGCTTTCACTGTATTGAGGATATTTTTCCGACAGTTGTGTCCACACAGCCGCTTCCATTGTCCAGGCGTAGGTTTCTTCATTTAACGAGTTAAAGTCGTCCTGATGCAGTGCTTCGTGAGCAAGTACTGCAGCTAATGCCGTTTTTGGTGCATCTTGATGCTTTTTGTTTATGTAAATATATAACCTGTCTTTTTTCTTCCATCCGATTGCGTCAAAATGTGAATATGCCTGACCGAAACTGCTCAAGTCTTCAAAACTGATTTGTATAGGCTTTTCTGAAAGATTGTTACCAAGTATTGCACGTCTTGAAAATTCACCCAGGCCGCCGCTTAATAGGTCTACAGCTTCCATAATGCGTTCATCTTTTGTTACTTTTTTATAGGTCTTTTTTAAATTTTTAGTGCGTTCTTTTTGTTTTTCGGATATTGGATTTCCTGCACTGTCTTTGTGAACTTTAGTTTCTTTTTGGGGTTTTGTTTTTTGTGTTTGTTTTTTATTTTTTAGTTTTTTAGCATCATTTTTTTTAGTATTTTCCGTTTGTTTTGTGTAATTTTGCTTTTTGGCTGAAGGTTTGTAATTGGTAGATTTTTCTACTTTTACTCTGGGTTTTAATTTTGGTGCCGAAGCTGCTTGCGCACTGCTTTGCAGTGCAAAAACAAACATTATCCCCGCTAATAAAATTGCTGAAATCTTTTTCTTATCCAATAATCTTTACCTGTGTTCAATAGTACTTGTTAATATTATTAATTACTATTTTTATGATATCAAATTTATGAGTCTTTGTGAAAAGTTTTGTAAAGTTTTGACGGCTGTGTGGTGTGCATTTATAATTTTATTATTAAAAAGAAACGGGAAGCAATTCCCGTTTCTTTTTTTTATTTTATTTTGCAGTTTCCGCTTCCTGTTTTTCTCCGACTTTTTCAAAAACAATTTTCTTGTCTTCGAGTTTAGCCGAGATAACATCCCCGGGTTTGTACTTACCGTTAAGGATTTCTTCTGCCAGTGTGTCTTCGATTTTCTTCTGTATAACCCTTCTAAGCGGTCGAGCACCGTAGGCTTCCGAGTATCCTTCATCAGCAAGGTAATCTTTTACCTCATCAGAAACTTCAATTGTAAAGTCGTGTGACTGAATACGTTTAACAAGATCTTTAAACATGAGGTCAACGATTTCTCTGATTTCAGGCTTGCTAAGGTGTGAGAATACGATAATATCGTCGATTCTGTTAAGAAATTCAGGTCTGAAGGCTTTTTTCATTTCTTCCATAACAGTATCTTTAAGATGTTCGTATTTGTCTTTAGATTCATCTGTAGCAACAGAGAAGCCGAGTTTTGATGACGTTGTAATCATACTTGCACCAACGTTACTTGTCATGATTATAATAGTATTTTTAAAGTTAATATGTCTGCCTTTTGCATCTGTCAAACGACCGTCATCAAGGATTTGCAGCATGATGTTAAATACATCAGGGTGTGCTTTTTCGATTTCGTCAAACAATACTACCGAATACGGTTTTTTACGTATGGTTTCAGTAAGGTGTCCGCCATCGTCATAGCCTACATAGCCCGGAGGTGAGCCGATAAGTTTTGCAGTCGAGTGTTTTTCCATAAATTCGGACATGTCAACTCTTATCATATTTTCTTCTGAACCGAATACGGCTTCTGCAAGAGCTTTGGCAAGTTCTGTTTTACCAACACCTGTCGGACCGGCAAAGATAAAGCTGCCAATTGGTCTGTTTGGTGACTTTAATCCGACTCTTGCACGTCTTATAGCTTTGGCAAGAGAAACAACCGCCTGATCTTGTCCGATTACTCTCTGGTGAAGTGTATCTTCAAGTTTTAGCAATCTTTCGGATTCTTTTTCCGTTATTTTGGTTGTCGGAATACCTGTCATTGTGCTGACAACCTCTGCTACGTGTTCAGCCGTAACTACAGGTTTATTAGCGTCGTGTTCATCTTTCCATTGTTGTGACATTTCTCTGATTTTTTCTTTTAAATCAGCTTCCTTATCACGCAGGTTTGAGGCATGCTCGAATTCCTGATTTCTGATAGCATCTTCTTTTTGCTTAATAATATTTTTGAGTTCTTTTTCAAGCTCTTTGCCTTCCGGAGGAAGTGAGCTTACGTTCAAACGTACTTTAGAGCTTGCTTCATCAATAATATCTATTGCTTTATCAGGTAAAAATCTGTCCGTAATATACTTATCAGATAAAGAAACCGCTGCAATAATAGCTTCATCGGAGATTTGTAATCTGTGGTGTTCTTCGTATTTTGATTTTAAGCCTCTGATAATTTCAATTGATTCGTCAATTGACGGTTCTTCTATAATTACGGGTTGGAATCTTCTTTCAAGTGCTGCGTCTTTTTCAACGTATTTTCTGTACTCATCAAGTGTTGTTGCACCGATAACTTGGATTTCGCCTCTTGATAATGCAGGTTTTAAAATGTTAGCTGCATCAATTGCACCTTCAGCAGCACCTGCGCCAATTAAAGTGTGCATTTCGTCAATTACGAGAATAACGTTACCAGCCTGTCTGATTTCGTCCATGATTTTTTTAAGGCGTTCTTCAAACTCACCTCTGTATTTTGTACCGGCAACAAGCAGCCCCATATCAAGCTGGATAATCTTTTTGCCTTCAAGAATATCCGGAACATCAGAGTTTACTATTCTTATGGCAAGACCTTCGGCAACTGCCGTCTTACCAACACCGGGTTCACCGATTAACACCGGGTTATTTTTTGTACGTCTTGCAAGAATTTGGATAACACGTTCAATTTCCATTTCTCTGCCGACAACAGGGTCAAGTCTTTGTTCCTGCGCTGCAAGTGTTAAATCCGTACCAAATTCATCAAGCGACGGTGTCTTTGTTTTTCCGCCGGAGGCTGTGCCTGCGGTAGCTGTTTGTGCGGCAGGTTTTGATTCACCGAGCATTTTTATGATATTGCTTCTCAGTTTGTTTAAGTCAACACCGAGATTTTCGAGTACTCGTGCGGCAACGCCTTCACCTTCTCTTATAAGTCCGAGTAAGAGGTGCTCTGTACCAATATAATTGTGTCCGAGTTGTCTTGCTTCATCCCATGACAATTCAAGAACCCTTTTTGCTCTTGGTGTGAATGGAATTTCAACAGCAACAAAACCTGAGCCTCTGCCTATAATTTTTTCAACTTCAGCTCTTGCATCTTTAAGTGTTATGCCCATTGATTTCAGCGTTTTAGAAGCAACTCCGGTACCTTCGCCAATAAGTCCCAGCAAAACTTGCTCTGTTCCGACGAAGTTATGCCCTAATCTTCTCGCTTCTTCTTGTGCGAGCATGATTACTTTTATCGCTTTCTCTGTAAAACGTTCAAACATTTATTAACTCCTGTCCGTATATGTTTAAATGCTATTAAAGTTATTTATAAACTTAATAACACTAATTCATAAATTATTGTACCTCATATAATAGTTATGTTTCAACTTAAATTTTTATGTATTTATTTCTTTCAGTAATTTTTTTGCCGGATAGTAGCCGTAGCCTTTTTCCATACTGGTTTTAAGCGACGCTTTTGCTTTTTTTATATCATTCTTATGAAGATAGCATTTTGCAAGAAGAAAATGTACTTCAGGGTCAACATAACAGACATCTTTTGCTTTTTTAAGGAACAATTCGGCTAGTTCGTAATATTTATTGTTTACAAAAACTCTCCCTATGAATTTGTAGCTTTCCGGATTATTTTGAGCAAACAGATGTGCGCCGTTTGCAATATTTTCGCAATAAGTTATCAAGTCCGCCTGCAGCAGTGCATCTAAATCAACCTCAAGAAAGGCTCTGATTTGGAAAAAAGTTGGAATATTAACCACATACAGATTTATAAATTCGAGAAGGGATTTGCCCCATAGTGTGGCAGGATTGTCTTCTTTAATCGTGCGCCAGATATGAGAGGTTTCTTCAATATTTCCTGATAAAAGACAGCATCTGCCGTATTCATAAAGCATCCCTGATTTATAGTAAATTCTTGCAGCTTCATTATAGTTTTTTTCTTCTATATAAATTTTTGCCAGAATATCAAGTTCATAAGGTGATTCAGATGCAATAAGTGCTGATTTTAGTCTTGAGTAGTCTTTATCAACGTAAAACTTCGTTAGTATTTCTTTTTTGTCCATGACATTAATCTGTTATTTTGTTTGTCAGTTTTTGAACCATGTCATTGTTTATCGTAGTTGAATCAAGCAGCTGTGCCAGTTCATTAATCGAATCAGGTGTGACATTTTGGCTTGTTATATTATTTTGTTTGATTTCTTTATAAAGTTCTTCACGATATACAGAAACATTTTTCGGTGCATTGATACCCAATTTTACCGTATTTTGGTTTGTATCAAGTACAATAATTTCTATATTATCATTTAAAATTATTTTTTCGCCGATTTTTCGTGCCAATACAAGCATTATTTCTCCAATCACGGGATTTTTTTGATTATTTAGTAGTTGTTTTATCTGCAAAAAGTGAATATTTTACAGGATAATTTGAATTAGACAGTATTATTTGCATTCCCTGTTTGTTTATTGCGTTGATAATAATCGGAGCAAGAAGATTGATTGTTGCTTTTTGCGGATTAGACGCCGGTATAGTCACTATGTTTAACGATATAAGTGAATCAACAGATTTCAAATCAATTTTTTCAGCTGTATCGGTAGGAATTTCAAATTGATAATCTATATTAAACAAAGCAGGGGATGATACCGGAAATGCAAGTGAAGGCTCCTCTATGGACTGCAGCCATTTGAAAACCGAATTTTCTTTATGTTCAATTAATACGTATTTGCTCAATTTATCGTAACCGATTATCGGCTGAACAAAATCAAATATTAAATTGTCGTCTATAATAATTTCCCCAAATCTGGTTGTTTTAATTTGCATGATTTTATACCGTACACAATATTTAGATTAATAAGTTGGTGTCATTTGATTCATCATCATTGTTTCAAGCAGCTCCGGTGACATGTTCTGGCTGCCGTTTTGATTCATCATCAACAGCGGAAGCATGTTCATTCCGTTATTTTGCTGTGTATTGTTACCGAGCAGCATGCTCATTTGCATCATCTCAGGATTTTGATAAGACATTGGCTGCGCCATTTGCCCCATCGGGTTAATGCCTAATTTAGCAAGTGTTTTAACAGCGTTTGCTATTTCTTCGTTAGTTGGCATTTCTGATTTTTGAGGTTGTGAAACATCTTGTTTTACACTGTCATTAATGTTTTCTCTGATTCTGTCGAGTTTCTTTTTATTAACTTCTGCCTGAACAGGAATATCATAGAATTTTTTTGATTGAATAAATTTATCTAAATCAGTTTTATTGCCTTCTGCATAATAACTGCAATATTCAGGTGTTTTGATACATGCTTTGGCTCTTGCGGCGTATTGAACGAGGGTTTCATTAGAATTTAGATTTATTACATTAGTGAATGATTCATCAGCAGACTCAAATTTACCTAATTGAAAGAAGGATAATCCTTTATAATAATGTGCATAAATGTTTGTCGGGTCTTCTTTAATAATATCAATTGAATCTTGTAAACATCCAAGATAGTTTTGCTGTTTGTATTTTGTTACCATTGCACGAATTGTTGCATCTGATGTTTCAGCGAATGCTCCGGCTTGTATTGCCAGAAATGATAATAATACTAACCCTAAAATAATTTTTTTGAATTTCATACCTCTATATCCTTTTTTATTTAGTTTTAATTATTTACAATAATAAGTCAATAACAATTTAATTATATATTATTTTAATTTTATTTGCCTAATATATTTAGCCTAATTACATTTTATAAATTTCATTAATTATATCATCTTCAAATTTTTTAACATTTTCTACAGGTTCGTTATGGTTTTGGATAAATATTGCAAAAGAATATTTTTTATTATCTTTTGTGTCAATATATCCGGCAATTGAGCTGATTCCGCTTGCTGTTCCAGTTTTAGCTCTCAGACGTAAGCTTATGTTTATTAATCTGTCACGCAGGGTGCCTTCCATAGGTTTTGGCAATAGCATTGCAAATTTGTCAAATTCTTTTCCTTTATATATTTTATTAAGTGCTTCTGTAGTCCAGTCTGCTGTTAAAAGGTCGTTTCTTGAAATTCCGCATGCATCAACTGTAATCATTTCAGAAGTTGATGTTATTTCAGAATAATATTTTTTGTACATGTCAACGGCTTTTTGAGTTGTGCCCTGTTGTTTTGTATATTTTGCGGCAGCAGCTTTGAATATTAATTCGGAATATAAATTGTTGCTCTCTTTTAAAGTTTCTGCAAGAAGATTTTCAAGAGAGTCGCTTGAATGTTTTGTGATTAAGGTTGCATTTCCTGGAACAGGTGCTGTTTTTATTTGACCCGAATATTTTAAGCCTGCAGCAGAAACAGCTTTGCGCAATTCATTTGTAAAGTATGCCTGTGGAGAATTAACAGGTAATTTTTTATTTATCTGGCTGTGCACACTTCCTGTTAAGTATGTCATGTCAGATGACAGCCATGGGGTTCTTTCAAAAACAATATTGTTTGTAGTGCCTGTTTTTAAGAGGTTAACAAACATCATGTGATAATCGCTTTTGTTTTTTATATCTATGGTGTTATTTTTATTCGGTGTAATAGTTATGTCAATTTTGTTTTGATTTATTGTGTATGGTGAGTATTTTGGTAATAGTTCATTAGTGTCGTCATCCCACATCCAACCGACACCCCATTGTTTGTTATCAATAACAGTTGAATCAATAACTATATCGTTAAAAGGCTTTTTATATAATTCTTTTGCTTCTTTAAGCAGTTTTTTTAAATCGCCGGTGGTAAGCGACGGATCTGCTGATAGCTTTATATATAAATTGTTATTTTTATCGGCAAAAACTTTTGTATCAAAAGTATATTCAGGCGTTAGTACGTCATAAGCTGCTTTCATTGTAAATATTTTTTGCACTGAGGCGGGATTCATTAATTTGTTTTCATTGTATTCGTATATAGTCTTTCCTGTTTTTGCATCTTTGACGGATACGGCTATTGTCGCTGTTTTGTTAAGTTCGGATTTTTTTATAATTGAATCTATACCTGCACAAAAAGCGGCATTGACGCTTAATGCAAGAAGTCCGATAAATATTATAGTTGATTTAATTTTATTCATAGAGGTTTATCTCCTTATAATTAAAAGTTTTAAAGTCAGTATCCCGTCTGTCGGAAATGAGCGGAAAACTTTTTCTCAACTCATTTACTTTGTCTGTATCAATACTGTATAACAAACAAGCTTCTTCGGCATGCAGTGAGGCTTCTATATCCCCCCAGGGGTTAATTATCATAGAGTTGCCGAGGTTGTATTCTTTATCTGTAATTTTGCCTGTTTGGTCAACAGTTATCATATAGCACTGATTTTCTATTGCTCTTGCTCTGTGCATTATTTCCCAGTGCTCCGGCTTTTTATTTGACCAGGCTGCCATGTTTATAAAAATTTCAACCCCGTGTTTTGAATATTCTCTGTATATTTCGGGAAATCTTATATCATAGCAGATTGTTAGACCTATTTTAGTGTTTTTGTAGTTGATAATTTTTAATTCGTTGCCGACAGTTATATATTTATTTTCTTCCGAACCTTTATGGGAAAACAGGTGCATTTTGTTATAAGTGCTAACAAGTTCGCCTTTTGTTGAAATAATCGGGCAGGTATTGGTATATTTATCTTCATTTTTTAGAATTATGCTTCCGCCTATGACGTTTGCTTTGTAGTTAAGTGCGATTTCTTTTAAAAAATCTATGCTGGGGCTGTTTTCTAAGGTTTCTGCTTCAGCGGTAAAGTTTTGGCAATACCAGCCAATTGACCAGACTTCAGGTAAAATAATCAGGTCAATTTGCGAGTCTTTATACTGACTCAAAAGTGAATCAATATTATCAAAAGTCGCTTTTTTGTTACCTATTATTGCACTGTTTTGTACAAGTAAAACCTTTAATTTCATTCTAAAATTATAGTACAAAACTATTAATGTGGCAGATTGTTAATTTAAACTTCCTGTCAGCCGTCCGGTATTGTCTTTTTGTAGGGTTACTGTCTGTATCGTGTTGCATAATGCTGTATTTTCGCTGTTTATATATACTGTCAGATAATTTTGAGTTATGCCTTTTAGCAAGCCGGTATGTTTATCGGGATTTTTTTCAATAAGCACATGTGACTTAGTGTTTAGGTTGCGTTCAATGAACATATTAGTTTTTTTGGCATTTAGTTTATGGAAAATATCTGCACGTTTGTGTTTTATTATTTCAGGAATTTGATTTTCCATTGCCGCTGCTTTTGTATTCTTGCGTATTGAATAGGGAAAAACATGTATGGCTGAAAGTTGAGATTTTTCAGCATTTTTTAGTGTTGTTTCAAAATCTTCATCATTTTCGTCAGGAAATCCTACAATAATATCGCTGCCTATAAAAGGAAGATTAAATGAATTGTTAATGTTATTAATAAGTTCAAGGCATAAATCCGCACTGTAGTGTCTGTTCATGTTTTTCAGGGTTTTGTCGCAAAGTGATTGCAGAGAAAGATGAAAATGAGGACAAAATTTGTCAGACTGTGACAGAAAATTTAGCATTTTGTTATCTATTTCTAACGGGTTAAGCGAGCCAAGTCTGTATCTTTTTATTGGTGTATTTTCTATTGCTTCAAGCAGATTAAACAGACTCAGCTTGGGTATTAAATCTTCTCCCCATTGACCGATATGTATGCCTGTTAGAACAATTTCTTTAATTCCTGAATCAGTATATGTATTTATTTGTTCCAAAATATTGTTTATACTGTTGCTTCTGCTTTTGCCTCTGGCAAAGGGGATGGTACAATAGCTGCAGTAGTTGTTGCAGCCGTCTTGAATTTTTAAATATCCCCGTGTTTTGCTGTAGTAATGTATTGGCTGATTGTTAAATTCATTTACTGCGAAAATGTCCGTAATATTGCTTTTTTTAGTTTTAATAGCTTTTACAATATCAAATTTGTCGTTATTGCCGAGTATTATGTCGATAAAATCGTATTCTTCAAGCTTTTTTGCATTTAATTGTGCGCTGCAGCCGGTTAACACTGTAGTTAACGCAGGATTTTTATGTTTTATATTGCGTAATGTCCTTAATGCTTCGATATCTGCAGTTTCTGTGACAGAACAGGAGTTAAGTATATATATGTCAGACTTTGCTGCGGAAGAACTTTCCGTGTAGCCTGCGTTCAACAGTTTTTCTTTTAAAATGTGAGATTCCAGTTGATTTGCTTTGCAACCGTGTGTTTTTATAAAAAATCTGTTCATATAAAAATTTTAATATAAAAAATTTTTATTTCGTAGTATAATTAGAAAGTAGAATACAGAGCAAGCTGTCAAATGTCTTTTTCTAAAATTAACAATAATTTTAATATTGCAAATTTGCAAAAGACTCAGTCCTCAATTTCACAGAGGAGTTTTAAAGCTGCAGCTAATGTTGAAGATAATACGGGCAGTAATGATAACCGGCATGTTTTTGGGCGGAATAAATTGTCCGATAATGATATATATAAATTGTCTTCAAGTATGCCGGATGAAAGATTGTCTAAAGTTGCAAAGAATATGGCTAAAACCTTGTTTTTAACAATCCCTGTTCTTGATACTATAGCTTCAGCGGCAGTTAAAAAAGGTAATCTTTCCGCCAAGCTAAAACGTGGGATTGTAAATGCAGGTAGGTGGGCAAGCGTTTTTGCTGCAGGTGCTTCTGTTGCCGGTGTTAAATCAGTTGTAAATTCTAAATCAAAAATGCTAGATGATTTTGACAGGAAACATCCTGTAGTATCTACAATAGTTGATTTTAGTGCAATATATACAGCGTTTAACTTTGTAAACAAGGGTTTTAAAACCGTTTCGGCTTCGTTTAAAGAGCTGTTCCCGTCTTTTACGAATAATGTCAAAAATAATTTTTATACCCCATTAAAAAATATTGTAAATAATTCATTTATAAACAAAAAATTAGTTATACCTGTTGAAAATTTTGTTAACAAAAGACCATATCTCGGCAGAGCAAATAAATTTTCCGCAATGATGCTGGTACCCGCAATGGTAATGGCTTCATTTGTCAGATATGAAAAGGAAATAAAGCACAGAAATATTACTGTTGATAATAATATCGGATTGCGAAAAGCTGTAAATGATATTATGCCTGATTCGGATAATATACAGGACTTTTAATATAATTTTCATTTCAAAGATTATACTTGACCATGCCGGATGTTAATGGTATTTTATTTTTACAGTTTGGTTATGAAGCACTCTGCCAAAACAAATTATTCCGGTTGAGATTAGTTTTAGCTATAGTTTTATAACCCTGATAATTAAATATTCACTATGGGGCTATGGCACTCTGCCGACGAGGATGTGACTAAATGTCACATCAGAGGATAGGTAGAAGGACTCCGGTCAAAACGATTAATAATCGTTTTGAATGGAGGCAGGCTAAGTCAAAAACGAAGTTTTTGTGTGCCGTATAAAAATTGCAAGCAGTCCCGTAAATAATTGAATATTATCGCCACGGGCCTGTGGCACTCTGCCGACGAAGATGTGACTAAATGTCACATCAGAGGAGAGGTAGGTAGCGCAGCTACCGCAAGCAGTCCCGTAAACAATTGAATATTAATCGCCACGGGCCTGTGGCGCAGCGGTAGCGCAGGGGACTCATAATCCCTTGGTCGTGGGTTCGAATCCCTCCGGGCCCAAATTATAAAGACTTCCCTCGGGAAGTTTTTTTAGTTAGGGATTCAAACCGCAAATTTCCTTCGTAAATTCTGGGTTCTGCCTTTATTTTAACGGAATATTTTACTTGAACGAATAAAATGATTATTTCGCAAGGTTAGCTTTATATTACGAAACAGGACGAAAAGTCGGAACTTCCGTAATATTATATTTTGCTGTTAAATGCACCCGTGAAGAAGGGTAAAAAAAATAGCGATTTTAAGCCCTATAAACTGCGAACAACATCGGCAAGCCCTCCGACTTTAGAAAACGGCGCAACCTCGGCGGATACAAACATTATTTTCAAGATAAACCTTTTGTATAACAATTGTAGCATCTTCAAAATGCAAAAAATATCTAACATTAATTTTATATATTGTCGTTCAAATAAAATTCAGAGCTTACTCTGTCTGTATATTCCTGTAAATCCTGTGCAAAATCTCCGAACTTTAAGTATTCCAAAATATCCTCTCTTGTGCCTTTTGCTTTATTAGCGGATTCATGTTCATAAGTTTTTGACTGATTTATTGCATAAAATCTGACAACACGTGGAGATTTGTCATCTGAGGATGAAAGCGGCTTTATAATAACACCGAAAGAACTGAGAAAATGACACGGGTCAGTATCTTTTTGTTCTTCTTTTACCGAAAAAGGTCCGACATCTGTGACTTTTAATTCTGCCTCGTCTATAACTTTTCTTACCAGTTCCTGTATGTCATCCATTTTTTTGTCCTTTTGGTCATTTGCTTTAAAATTTGTGTTAATTCTTGAGTTGTAGTCATTAGGGGTGAATTTTATCATAATTTATTCCTTAATTTTTTATTATATTAAAACAGAATATTTTATTTTTTGCTACTGTTAATGTACAAGACCTTTTCGAACAAGATTCATAAGATAATTCATATCAAGAACCCTGTCAATTCCCTCAGGGAGTTCGGGCGGTTTTGTTGCAAGCCCCATTTCTGATTGTCTTGAAAAATCATACCATTCGCTTATGTATTGTTCATATGAGGTGCGAATATCATTATCGGCAAGTACTTTGTTGTAGGCTGTTTCTACAGCAGCGGGACCGCCTTCACCTTCTCTTATTTTATAGAGAATATGTTCTGCCTCTGCAAGTTCGTTAATCTTTTCACCTCGGATTTGCAGCTCAAGATATGTTCCGTTTTTCAATCTTATTGTCATTTGTGAGGTTGTGTAATTTGATTTTTTTGCCTTTGGCAGAGGGTTTATGTTTTCGTTATTACCGCCGGAGGCTTCTTTAATCCTTAATATCTGTTCTTGCGTAAAATAAGTGGATTCCATATTTTTTCCGTAGTTTTCAAAGTCAAGAATCTCAATCTCGCCTTTTTCTATTCCGGCAATTATTTGTTGTGTTAATTGTTCAATTTTTTCAGGCGTAGGATTGTCCATAACAATTCTTGCACCCTGAGAGTCGCCAAATCTGCGCATAGCTGTTTGTTTATTTTGGATTAAATTTTCTTTAGCTTTTTGCAAAGATTTAATCATCCTTGCAGTCCCTTCAGGGGTTCGCAGAGCTTTTCCTTCTGCAATTTCCTCAGGTGAAAAGTTTCCTGTTTCATATTTTCTAATCAATCTGTCATAATCAAGAACTTTTCTGAAATATTTTTTGATTAAACCCTGTTCGCCTTTTTCACGGTACTTGAGCATAGTACCATCAATTTTCTCGTCTTTTTTAAGTCCGAAAAGATTCTGGATTGTTTCCAGAGATTCAACTGATTTTTCATGAATTGTTCTGGCAATATCGTATGAGTTCTGGTTTATGTTCCAGACTTCACGTTGAGACAAGGTCTCAACACCTTTCATCTTCGGACGGACACTGCTTATCGGGGCAAGATTTTTGACTTCGTTCATTCGTCTATTTTGTGCCGGAATGTTTATATCGCCTCTGCCTCCGATACAGTCTATATAAGTCTTTTCAGGAGCACGGCCTATAACTTCTATTGTATGTCCGTTTGTCTCTGTAAATCTGTTCATGTTGAATTTATTGTAATTCGGCCCTAGCATAACAGCCGCATCAGGACGCCCCATCTCTGCACAAATTAGTTTTCCTGCACTAATAACGGCATCTGTTACGTCTTTGCTTGCACCGAGTTTTCCGTTTGCTTCGAAACTGTCTATTACGAATGTGAGTTTTCCGTCCACTTTTGCAAAGTAGCACATTGAGTTTCCGTAAGAATTACCATTTTTGTCTACTATTTCAATACCTCTGACATAGGTATTCATGAGGTGCTGAGGCTGTGCAAAACCATTGCTATTCTGAACGGATGTGCAGCAGTGAACATGGTTTCCAAAGAAGATATTTCGTCCTACGTCGTCATCGTCAGAAAGTCTTACATAAAGATCTTCTGACATGTCTTTTATCTGTGCGGCGTCAGTAAGGTCTTTTATTCTCGATTCAAGGTGGTTTAAGAATTCATTTGCAAATAGGCTTGTTCGTGTAGTTCCGTCAGAATTTTTCTCAATACCGAACTCTTTGTTTTCTTTAATTTTGTCTATAACCTCCTGAATAAGTGTTATATGCTGCTGGCGGTTAAGAGTTGTGCCGTCGGGTTTGAGAAAACCTTTGTCAGATGTGTATCCATCCGGCAGTTCTGTATTAAATTTGTTTTTGTAAACATCTTCAATGACAGACTTGATAAAATTTAAGTCTTTTTGTGGTAAATCAGAATTCAGAACCGTCGCAAACTCGCCTGCCGCATTTTTCTTTACTGCATCCAGTGCTTCACGGGCATTTATTTCAAGAGTGAACGGTTTTTCAAATGTTTCATCGAATTTTATCCATTTTTCATAGTCAAGACCGTTTTCTTTAAAGAGTTTTCTTGTCTCCTGATTTTCAGGTATGGTTTCACGAAGCTCTGAAAGCGGTTTGTTCGGGTCTTTGTCCATCAGTTCGATGAGTTTTCTGTATTCCGGTGAAAACTCCTGGTTTGTGCTAAGGAGTTTTGTTGTGTATTTAGGGTCATAGCCTATTTTGTCCTGCAGTTCTTCAGACGGTTTAACGTTGTGTTTATTATAGATTTTGTCCGTGATTGCACGGTTAAACGCAATGTCATTATTGACCTGATTTATGTGGTGTTCAACCATTCTTGTTAAATCAGAGAGTGCCTGAGGGCTCATAGAGATTGTTCTGCTGTCCTGTGTGTTTTTCAGTGCTTCTTTTTGTGCATTCAGCTGGGCAAGACGGGCGTCTTTTTTGTCCTGCGGCATTTTGTCATTGGTGATAGTCGCTGCAATATTCTTTTCAATTTTTGCAAGCTGCGCTTTTGTGTCCATGGTCTTTATGGAGATACGTTCGTTGAATTTTCCTTTTTGTAAAAATTCACGCACCCTGTTTTCCGAAGATTTCGGAACATTCATCTCTTTGATAAAATCATCAATCTGTTCGGCATACGGCTTTCCGGAGGCAAAAATGCGCTGCATAGTCTGCTTCTGTGAGTCCGTGACAGCAGGGCTTTTTAAGAGGTTTACAAGCTCCATTGCGCCAGCATCCATAATTGCTAAGGATTTGTCAAGGCGCTGCTGGGGCAGAGGAAGTTGTGCAAGTTTTTCCTTAAGTACAGTAATTTGGTCATCACCGTAATACATAAGTCTGCCTGATAAATCCAGCATATGCTTAACCCCGTCATATTTTCCTGATAAAGATGCTTTTAGTGCTTCATCATCCAGCACAGAAAACAGTTTTATTATTGCTCTATTGCTATGGAATCTAATACCGGTGTTATTAAACATTTCATAGATACTCTGGTCTGTGAGCGGTGCCCTGTCGTTGTGCTGGAGTTGTTTTTTATTGTTAAGCAAAGTTTTTAGAAAATCATTTATTCTTTCAGGCTCAGAATTTTGTATATCAATGCTGTTTCCAAGAATATCTATATTAATATTTTGATTAAAGCGTTTTAGTTTATCAACAAACTCTGTTTTATTGAAATTATCTAAATTTTCAAAACATAATCTCTTTACTATACCCTCCAGAGAATGTTTGTTATATTCGGTTTTTGCAAGCTCAGTGACAGCGTCAAAAAGCTTCTCGTTTTTCTGCATTGCCTGCAGAGCTACATGAAACTCCAGCCCTTTGTATTCATCTATTTTATCAACATATTCTGACTTAAATTTTGCATACTTTTCATCAGGTAGTTCTGCTGTGTATAAAATCTGTGAAGAAGGTTGATTCACTGCCATATAGAGCTCCTTAACCCTCTTGTACTGATTTTCAGGCAGTGCTAAAAATTCTTTTATTTCATTTGAAGTCAGTCCCGGTGTTTTTATCTCCGGTATTTGATTAAGCATAGAGAGCTCTTTCACTCTGTCTATGATTACAGCCGGCTCCGGTGCGTCGGACAAAGTTGTTTTTGCTGCAAAACTCAACAACTGAGCGGCTGAAAACTGACCTGAAGGTTTGTTAAAAAGCTGCTTTGAGTCAACAGCCATAAGACCTTTGAATACCTCATATTCTTCCGGTTTCAGATGAACTATTTGTGATAATTCGTTAAAAGAGAACTGCGTTCCTCTTGCTTTTAGAACATCCTCAGGTAAAATATACATTTCTTTTACCCTTTGAGGGTCAGCAGAAGCAATTTCTTTCAGCATTTCTATCTTATTAGAATTTATAACTTCTTTATGTCTGAGTATATTTTCCGGCGTACAGAGGTATTTCATAACCTCCTGCTGCTTTTTAGGCAGTTCTGATATAGCTGCTTCTATCTTTGGTTTGAGCTCTTTCAAAGAGATATAATCTTTAAGATTCCAAAACGAAGGTTTTTCTATGTATCCTTTAAGCTCTGTTATTGTATTTTTTATTTCTTCAGGTGTCATGAAATGCGCATGGTTATCTAGTGTTTTCAGCACAGAAAAATCAGTTATTTGAAATTCCGGAAGCTCTTTGTTCAGCACTTTTACTACATCAAGCAGATTCCTGGAGGTCTTATCGTCAAACATTTGTCTATAATTCCTTATAATTATTTCGGGATATTCAAGAATTCCCAGCATTATATTTTCATTGAACTCTCCGCCGACTTTTTTATAGACATGGATTAATTTTGCCATATCAGCATTTGCAGTATCTGCCAATTTTTTCATACAATCCGTAACATTGACCTCTGAAGCAACATCTTGTTTGTTTTTTACCAAATCAACAAATTCTTCGCCTAAGTCATGAATTATGGAATCAAAATACTTTGAATTTTCGCCTTTATTAATATTTTGTATTCCTAATTCTTCAAGCAGTTTCTCTCCTGCTTTGCTTTCCATGCCTGCTTTCAGGTCAAGCAAATTTGCAGGTATTTCTTTTACTACTTGTTCAGATTGTCCGTCAGTTTTAAACGATACAGTTTGTGCTGACTGTACTTTTGTATGAGTACCGGCATGTTCTGCAACATCTGCCTCCATATAAAGCGCATCATCTCCGTTTGCAAAGTAGTTCTGCTCTGTATCAACGGTTTTAAATCCGAATTTTTCATAGAGTTTTACAAGCGGTTTGTTTGACGCATCAACGTGCAGCGCAACAGTCTTTGCACCGTTTTTGAGTGCAATGTCTTTTATATTTTCCTGAATCTGTTTCAGGGTTGCAAAAGAGGATTTTGTGTTTCTAAGTTCCTTTGGCACACCTATACTGTTGACATAGAGCTGGTCTCCATTCATAGGCTCAAGCTGGAAATAGCCCGTGATTTTTCCGTTTTTGTCTTTTATTACATAGCTTTCAAGATTCTGCTCCTCTATATCAGCTTTATAGTCCTCAAATCTTTGTGCAACAGGGTCAGTCTCGGCAAAAGCCTCGCTGTCTATTTTATGGATTTCTCTTAAAGCAGCGTCGTTTGCTTTTTCAACTCTGTAATCAGATATATTTACACCCTGTTGTGTATTTGTTGCCGTTTTTGCCTTTGTCTGCTGTTTTGTGGACTGTGCGGTATTTTTCATTCCTTTCGCCATAACAAAGCCTGCTAAAGCATTCTCATCTTCAGCTTTGAAAACTTCTTTGCCCGCTTCGTCTTTGACAGTGTAACCGTT
>CALUSA010000015.1 GCA_944323275.1 Candidatus Gastranaerophilales bacterium | reverse complement strand
TAGTCGGGAACTAACCCGAAAGTCTAATTAAAAATGTCAGTCAGTTTCCATAGAAAAGGCATCTTTTACCCTGTGTTGAATCATTCAATGTTCAAATTGATTTATTTTTAAAAAACATTATACAATAATATGTTAATAAAAAGATGTGAAATCGATGGAATTACTGTTGATATAGAAATAGAGGACAGTGAATCAACTAAGGAAGAACAAAGTTTAGCTTTAATGAATTTATTGAAATTTTTAGTTGAAGGTCACATTGATAATTTAGTGAAAAATAATGCTCCAAATGACGAATCCCATTAGAGGTTACTACATTTTTTAAAAAATGCTCGAACTCTGAAATTCAATATTTGCAACAAAAAAGACCCATCTGGGTCTATTCTTAAAAATGGGGCGGGTAATGGGATTCGAACCCATGTATATCGGAACCACAATCCGAGGTCTTAACCACTTGACGATACCCGCCACGTTACATTATTCAATTTTAAATTTTTCATTGCGGTTCCTGTATCGGAACCCTAATCTCAATATTGCGAGGTCTTAACCACTTGACTCCCCTCTCTCAAAACAATCCACAGGATTGTTTTGCTCGGCAGAGTCCGCCACATGTTTATTTTTGATTATTCAATTTTAAATTTTTTTATTGAGTTTCCTCAACTGGAACTTAATCTCAATATGGCGAGGTCTTAACCACTTGACTCCCCTCTCCCAAAACAATCCACAGGATTGTTTTGCTCGGCAGAGTCCGCCACGTTACTTTATTCAATTTTAAATTTTTTATTGCGGTTCCTGTATCGGAACACTAATCTCAATATGGCGAGGTCTTAACCACTTGACTCCCCTCTCCTAAAACAATTCACAGGACTGTTTTGTTCGGCAGAGTCCGCCTTGAGTGACACTAATGTCAGTAATAAAAATATATCAAATAATAATCTTTTTTCAAGCTTTTTTATAAACATTAGTCATTATTTTTTCAAAACCGTTTTGTTTCAGGCATTCGTCTATATTAAACAATACGGAATCGTGCTGACCTATAACAAAAATGCTCCCTTTTTTTAATTTATTCGAGGCTAATTTTACAAAATCTTCTATTTTGTCGTTTTCAAAATACCCCAGTACGTTTCTGCACATCAGCACGGTGTTTGAGTCGTCCTTGAGTTCTCTCAGTTTTAAAATCATATCTCCATAATCAAATTTTACATTGTCGGTTAAAATTCTTTTTGCTTTAAGAGTTTTTAAATCACAATAGCCGCCGTTATTTAAATTCATACTTGCTGGGTCGGAATTAATAACAAGAGGTCTGTCTGCATTGCTGAAATATTTATAATAATTATCGCAATTTGTCAGCAAATTCATACGTTCAAAGCTTCTTGTGTTGATATACCCGCTTTTTGCGGCATTGATAATTTCGTCATCTATATCATAAGCCTTGATAGGGAAAAATTTTTTTACGCTGCATTTTTTGTCATCGGAATTTTCAAGAAGCGAAATAATTGTTGTATATGCTTCGGAACCGTCAGATGCTGCAAACATGACAATATTTACTTTATCTTTGTCGTTGAAGTTTTTTAGGACAAAGTTGCTAAAGCCTCTCCAGTTCAAATCATCACGAAACATACAGGTAGTACAGTTCATTGTATCCAAATTCCACTGAGTATAACTTCTGGAATTTGATTTAAAGGAGGGTAATTTTGTGTATGTGTTTTTATTATTTACAGGAACAAAGGCGGTTATATTCATTGTGTTTACCTTTATAAATGTTCATCAAGCGTGTCAAAAACATATTTGACATTGCCGTATTTTTTTATGTCTTCTGCACAGGCTTCTCTGGCGTACAGTCTTTTGCTGCCTATTGCCTGAGCTCCCTGTATCTTAAGTTCTGCAGCATATTTAACATTTTCACTCAGAACTTTAACCCCCTGTCCCTGTTTGCTGCCTACTCTTTTTTGGGCTGCGCAATAGAATTTATTCAAAATCGTATCAAAACGCTCAATGTTTCCGTTGCAGTCTTCTAAAAGTTCGTATTTTGCTTCCGGCGTAATAACTACTTTCTGAGGGATTTTGTCAGCGTCCATTGTAATTATTTCAGGTTTATCAAGATTCCACGAGGCTATTTTTTCATACATATCAGTCAACTGCCGTACAAATATTGTGTCATTAATTTTGTAGGTATTTTCTGCAAGTGTGTAAAATTTGTTTTTAAACATTTCCGGCAGATTGTTGTACATTTTTATTAATGCTAAAGCTGATTTGTAGTCATTTTTTCCGTCCGCAACAAATTTTGAGTCTAAAATTTTAATCAGTTCAGCTATTTCGTTGCTGTCAGGATTGTCGGAAAGCATTGTATATTCTTTTTCGATATCTGTTTCCAGTATTATTGCTTTGTAATCCACATCACCATCATTTTTTGTATGTTTTGCCTCGACCTGCGCAGTGTAGGTTTCAAAGCTCAGGTCTGAATTTTCGGTTTTAAATAAGTAATTCAAATAAGAATCATGCAGCTTGAACAGAGCAACCAGTTTGAGCGGGTTTGTTATTTGATTGTTTTCGATACAGGCTTCTACAAGCGGTTTGTATAACAAATAGTTTTCGCAGTCTATGTCTGCGGAATTTGAGCCTACGTAGCTGTTGAACATATTAATTAAATCAGGATTATATGAGTTTTTAACAATATTTCTTAATCTGTTAAAATCTTTTTGCAGATTTTTGGTTTCGTCATCTTCTGTTTCCGCAATGTAATCAACGAGTTCTTCGTTAGAGAGTTTGTCTTCAATAATGGCAGATACGTCAATATCATGTTTTTTGTGCGATTGGTCGTAGATATCCATTTTTTCAAGAATAAGCCTGTAGGAATTTTCAAGAGCTTTTTCGTAGTTTTGTCTGCGCTGCGGTGTCATAAACCAGTTAGCAAAAGTATTTTTATAGTGGCGTTCGAGTTTTGTCAGGGATTTCTCCATTGCCTCTAAATCAAAATTCTTTTTAAACTCGAGAAATTCCTTACTGTTGATTTGCGGATTGTAATTATTTCTGTATAAAAAATAAATCTTATCGAGAGCAGCTTTCTTTTCTTTGTTAAAAGCCTTTCCGTCAGTGTATTGTTCCAGCGGATTTTTAGAGGTAACAGCCTTGTTTTGATATTTGAAAAGATAGAACAAATAACCGTTAACAAGCTTGTCTGTTTGGTAATATGAGGTTACGGGATGTTTTTGTTTGTGCGCAATAGCACGTACCGGATGCCAGTATTTGTTTGTAATTCCAATATATTCTGCCCAGATACGGCTTTCTTTTGTGGCATTTTTTCTTATTAAAAACTCAAGCTCTTTGTCGTCAAGTTCCTTTATTCCTTTAAATTGCTCTTTTAAACGGTCTGTTTTGTCAATCACGGCACAAATATCCTTATCGACTTTGCCAAAGCCTAATCCTGCGTTAATCATGGATTGATAAGTCGTCGGATAGCTGTTATCCAAATTGACTACGATATTGGCAGCGGGTTTTAAGTCGATATAAAGTTTTTTCAATATATCAAGCCCGATTTTGTCCATATCTTCTCTGGCGAGCCTGCTTTTTAAAACTTTTTTAAAACCGTTATTTTCCAAATTTAGCACGGGGATTTCTATCTCAGGATAAAATTCTTTGACATCTTCTAATGTTTTGCACTCGTTGAGCAAAGAGTAATAGTTTGAAAATATTGTTTTTATGTCAAAATTATTTTTCTCCAGTGCCGATTTCATACTTTGAGCGAGTTCTTCAGGTATTTTCTTTTCTGCTTTAAGCATATCAACCGTGTTTAACAGGTCTTGTTTTTCTTTTTTTATGTCAATATCAAATAAATCTTCAGGAGAGAAGGGATATTCCTTTTGAACAGGATTTTCTTTTAAAATTTCTGCCAGTGCTTCAGTTAACTTTGATTTGTGAATAAGCGCAAGTTTTCTTGCATTGGTATAATTGTCTTCCCTCGGACGTTTAAGCGAGTTTCTTTTGCTCATACGCAGCCTGCCTGCAGCGTCGAATAAAGCTTCAAATTTAGTTTCGGAAAAACATTTGTTTTCATTATCCATAGAAGACGCAATTATATTAGGTATTTTGGCAGACGGCACATCTCTGAATTTTCCATGCAGCAGCATTGTGTAATAAAGTGCTTGCTTGTTTATTGTAACGTTTTCGTCATGTGAGTCAAAAGAACATGCCATAAGATAGTCTAACAGTTTCTTTTCCGTTAGCTTTAAAGGTTTTAAAATTTCCACTGCCTCTGCAACTGTTGCCGGGTCCGAAGGCGATGAGTTTTTTATTCCCGTATAGCCGGATTCCAGAAGCTTTCTGCAATCAGGAACATCCTTATCAGACCTGCCTTTAAAGTTTATAACGCTGTATGCACGGTAAGTTTCCGCAGGAATTTTTACATTGTTATGCTGCGGGGTATAAGTACAAATATTATTTTCCTGTACGGCGGTTTTTTTTTCACATTTGCCGTTGATGTTAGGGGGGTAGTTTAACCTGTCTATCATAAAATATTCCTGCTTCACAAAACACTACATAATAATATAAAAGCGTAATGTCAGGAATAATTGACAGAAAATCCAAAATTTATTAAAAATGTAACGTGTTTTTTATAGTAAATGAAAAGTTTTAACAATTTTGCGGTGACGATTTTAGCTGTTTGAATATAAATTCGGAACCTGATATATTACTAAAAAAATTTTTTTAATATAATATAAGTATTATGTTTAAAAAAATAGACAAAAAATATCTGGTTAGTGCTTTATCTTTCATTGTAAAGTGGTTCTATGCTTTTGAGAGCCTTTTTTATAACTGCAAAAATATAAATTATCCAAAAGATAAACCGGTCATATTTGCCCTTTGGCATGCCCATCAGTGCGCATTGTATGCAAATGAAGACAGAGGAAGTCTGAATGTAATGATTTCAAAGTCAAATGACGGTGATATTATTGCTGCAGCAACAGAGCACATGGGGATAAGAGTAGTTAGAGGCTCTTATAAAAGAGCGGGTGCGTCCGCTTCATTAGCTATGATAGAAAAGCTTGAGCAGGGCGAAAATGCAGCCATTACAATCGACGGTCCGAGAGGTCCCAAGGGGAAAGTAAAAGACGGTGTTATTAATATTGCCAAACTTACCGGTGTGCCTATTGTTCCAATGACATGGTATTCGCCTTCAAAATGGCTGTTAAAATTTAATACATGGGATGAATTCCGTTTTCCTGTTCTGGGGGTAAAAACTATTGCCGTGTATGGCGAGCCTATATATATACCTGCAGATTGTTCAAAAGAAGAAGCAGAAAATTTGCGTCAAAAAGTAGAAACAGCTCTTAACGATTTGTATAAGTATGCGGCGGATAACTTTGACGAACTGGTGAAATAGTTTTGCATAATACTTTATACGTATGATGTGCGGGTTTGAGCTTTATAATATGCTTCAGGTGGTTATTATATAGGAATTTTGAATTATGCAGACTATGAGTTTTTCGGACATATTTTTATGGTTAGGTATTGTTTCTACCGTACTGTTTGTTATTAAAATGGTAGTGTATTTTACGGCTGGCGGACTTTCAGAGTTGTCTATAGATTTTAATACAATCGCCGAAACTGACACCTCGTTTAATTTTCTGTCCATAGAAGCAATACTGTCGTTTTTTATGGGGTTTGGCTGGGTCGGCTATGTGTTTTATCATAGCTGGGATTTGCCGTTATGGTTCGGTATTTTCGGTGCAGTTGTCTTCGGTGTGTTTTTTGCCGTAATGTATGCATTTTTAATGCTTTGTGTAAAAAAACTTGATGAAACACCTGTCACAAAGGATTCCGATTATCTTTGCGCAACAGGCAAAGCTTATACAAGGATAGCTCCGCATGCGCAAGGACAGGCTGAATTAACAGTTAAAGATAAACTGTCCGTAATAACAGTATTTAACGACACTGACGAACAGATAGAATCTTTTACTCCGGTTAAAGTGAACAGGGTGGAAGATAAAAAGATTTTTATTGTAAAAGAATAATTAGAAAGGATTAATTTATGACAACACTGATATTTTTCGGTATTCCTCTGTTAATTGTTCTGGCATTGCTTATCTTCATTGCCAATCAGTACAAAAGGTGTCCTTCCAACAGAATTATAGTTGTTTACGGTAAAACCGGCGGTGATAAAACCGCAAAATGTGTTCACGGCGGCGGTACTTTTATAATCCCGCTTATTCAAGATTACGGTGTTCTGCCTCTGGAACCGATGACAACGGACATTGACCTGAAAGGTGCTTTGTCAAAAGGTAATATTCGTGTTGCCGTGCCTTCCACATTTACCTTCGGTATTTCAACGGATGAACGCATTATGATTAATGCTGCAGAACGTCTGCTCGGCTTGTCAAAAGCGGATATAATCACTCAGGCAAGTGATATTATTCTCGGTCAGCTGCGTCTTGCAATTGCGACCTTGACTATTGAAGAAATAAATCAGGACAGAGAAAAATTCCTTGAACAGATTAACGCTAACGTTAACACAGAGCTTAATAAAATCGGGCTTGAAATTATTAACGTTAACATAAAAGATATTACTGATGAATCGGGCTATATTGACGCAATCGGTAAAAAAGCCGCTGCAGAAGCTATAAATAAAGCTAAAGTTGAAGTTGCACAGCAGGAAAAACTCGGTGCAGTCGGCGAGGCATCTGCCAATAAAGAAAAAGAAGTTCAAGTGGCAGAACAAACAGCCCAGACTTTAATCGGTAAAACAAATGCTGAAAAAGAACAGCGTGTTCAAACTGCTAATATCAATTCAACCGCAGTTATCGGTGAAGCCGAAGCCGCTAAGATAAGAGAAGTTCAGGTAGCGGAACAGCAGGCATTGACAGCTATCGGTAAAACAGAAGCAATGAAAGACCAGCGTATTCAAACCGCTAACCTTGAAGCTCAGGCTGTTGAAGGTGAAAACATTGCTAAAGCAAATATTGCCGATTACAATGCTACACTTGCCGTTAAACAGGCAGAAGCTTTAAAACTGGGTGAAGTTGCAAAAGCAAACGCCGAACGTGATGTTTTAATGGCTCAAAAAGAACAGGAAGAAGCAAGATTAAAGAAAGAAGAACTTGCAAGACAGGAAGTTGAAAAACTTAAAATTCAGGTAGAAGCTGATGCCGAAGCAGAAAGACAAAGACGTATTGCTCTCGGTGAAGCTGATGCTATAAGAGCAAAATATTTTGCAGAAGCCGAAGGGGTTAAAGCAGTGCTCGAGGCTAAGGCAAAAGGTTATGAAGAACTCGTTAAAATCAGCAATAACAGACCGGAGATTGCAACAAGCTTCCTTATGATAGAAAAAATTGAGGATATTGTTGCAAAACAGGTTGACGCAATTAAAAATATCAAATTTGATAAAATTACTGTCTGGGACGGCGGCTCGGGTTCGGCTAACGGCAGTACCACTGCAAATTTTATGCGTGATTTGATTAAGGCATTGCCGGCTATGCATGACCTTGCTCATCAGGCTGGAGTTGAGCTTCCTCAGATACTCGGTAAGGTTGCAGGAGAAAAAGAAATTGAAAATTCTGTTGCAAATGTTAATACAGGAGTTGAAAAACCTTCCGAAATGAAAGATAATGGAATAGAATAATAGATGGTAATTTCATATATGTACCATGCGGAAAATTGTTATATTTTCCGCTTTTTTTTATTTTAAATTTTTTATTATATGCTTAATATCCTTTAGTTGCTGCTGTTTTAGACCATGCCTTTTTTGTTACAAATATATAAAATACTCTAAAATATTTTGCCGTACTCCCGTAAAACGTTATTATATTCGGCTTTGTGACCATGCCAATTTTTTTGTTTTATAAAAACGGCATGCCCGTGTATTTTATACAATGGCTTAAAACTCAGTAATAACAATATTTTTTGGCATGCACTTTTCTGCGCAATTTCTGATTAAAAAAAGTTTTTAATATAGTATAAGAGCAACGTGTGAAATACGGAAAGGTAGTTATTATGGCAGTTTACGGTGTAAGCAATACTGCAGGCACACCTGTAGTTTTTGCAGCTAAAAATTTACAAAACCTTCAACAGCCTGCAGCGGCCGGCATTGCTGAAACAAACAGCACTCAGGAAACTCAAAAAAAATCTTTCGCAGCAAAAACGGTTTTGACACTTGCTGCACTGGGGGCAATTACGTTCGGGTTAATCCGCTACAGAAACGCACAAGCACTAAAGCCGATTATTCAGAATTTTGAAAAAGCAACAAACGATGGCGGCAAACTGACAACAAGGCTTGTTAAAACAAAGGTTAAAAATCCTGACGGTACTACAACCACCCAGCTTGTTAAATCCGTAAAAACACATTTTGATAAAGACGGGAAAAAACATGCGCAAACAATACATGACTTTCAAAATCATGAAAGATACACTGTCTTTTATGACAAAGACGGTAATGTTACCAAAAATATCGTAAGCAGAATGTCTATCCCGACAAAAAATGCAAAATCAAAGCTGGATGAACAGTTAATTAATGTTTATACCCGAAACGGCAATAGTGTAACAACTGCAACAAGCTGTGTTGATTATTCGGGGAAAACACCCGTACAAAAGTATTCCTTTTCTAAAACCGAAGAACTTTCGGTTCCTAATACCTAACCTCAACCTAACCTATAACAAGCACTACTGACTCTGATTTACAGAGAATTAACCGGACTGATGTCCGGTTTTTCTTTTATTAAATGTCTGAGTGGGACCTCGCTTGTACCCGAGGGCATCCTGATATGTATGGCTCGTAAATTTTTATACGGTACGGAAAAACTTCGTTTTTCACTTAGCCTGCCTCTATTCAAAACGATACTCAATCGTTTTGAACAGAGTTCTTATCTCAGGCTAGGAGTGGTACACACTCTGCCGAATAAATATGCCGGTGGCATATTTATGAGAGGTAGCGAGTGGCACCGAGTCTAGCATTTTACGACTCTGCCGAAGAAACAATTAAGTATTGTTTCTGAGAGGTAGACCCCATGTACTTTCCTCCATTCAAAATTTGACATTTAGTCAACTTTTGAACGGAGTCCTTGGGTGCTGGTGTATAAGATGACGGTTGAACTTGTTTTATGCATCCGTTCAATAAGTTATCGGGGGCTGTTGACTATATGAAATTATCCGTACCGCACACATTTGCCGGCGTTAAAATGCCGGTAATTTATCTAAAAGCAGCCTCAAATCTTTTTGTTCAAGACATATTGTAGCTTCTTTTTTCAAACATTCTTTTGCGCAAAAAGCAACCCTCACTGCCGCATACTTAAACATGCTCAGGTCATTTGCTCCGTCGCCTATTGTTATGGTTTCTTGAGGCGTTATTCCCAGCAGTGACTGCAGTTTTTTTAGCATCTGCCCTTTGCTGTCCGAGAACATCATTTCACCGCCGACCTGACCGGTTAAAATGCCGTCTTTTGTGTGTAATATGTTTGAAAAATCCGCATCATATTCCAGAATATTTTTTGCATAAGCTGTTGCATTTTTGAACCCGCCGGAAAAACAGACTACTTTAAATCCTCTTTTTCGCAATTCTGAAATTGTTTCTTTTGCGCCTGTCATATAAGGCAGATTTGCGCAGATTTCATTAACTTTTTCTTCTTTTATTCCTTTAAGCAGGGATACTCTGTAAGTCAGACTGTCAAAAAAATCCAGCTCTCCTTCCATCGCTCGTTTGGTTATGCAGGCTACTTCTTTTTGCAGTCCGATGCATGAGGCGATGATTTCTATTGTTTCGCCGTCCATTAATGTGGAATCAAAATCAAAAACAGCAAGTTTGCTCATTGCTTATTCCTGTTGAACCGAAACCGCCTTCGCCTCTTTGAGTATTTGAGAGTTCAACTGCTGTTTCGATATTGGCTTTTGTTACAGGCGAAATAATCATCTGTGCAATTCTGTCACCGTCTAAAATAGTGAATTCCTCGTTAGAAAGATTTATAACGGGAATACATAATTCCCCCCTGTAATCTTCATCGATAGTTCCGACGCAATTAACAAGAGTGATGCCGTGTTTTATTGCCATGCCGGAACGTGGGCGGATTTGTGCCTCGTAACCTGCCGGAAGCTCCATTTTTAAACCGGTTGGTATAAGCTGGCGTTCAAGAGGCTGTAAGGTAACAGGCTCTTTTAAAAATGCACATAAATCCATACCTGCAGCCCCCTCTGTTTGGTAACAGGGAAGCTTGACGTTTTCATCCAGTTTTTGAAATTTTACAATTACTTTTTCCATTCTGTATATTATAGTGTATCTTGATACTTTTGACAATGATTAAGCAGCCGGAATTTTTTATATGGGTTGCGTTGATGAATCCAAAATCGCAGCCGGAAATTGTCTGAGCGAACCTTGTTCTTTGCGCCAAAGAAGGAGGGGAAATAAAGCTATAATCGAATTTTAATAACTAACAATTTTGATAATGTCCTGCCCGTTGGTTGCGTTTCAGGCGTATATGTTATTGTGTTCCTCCTATGGAAGGATTGCAAATATTATTATAAGTATTAAAATATCTTTAATAAAAAAATATTATGAGAATTTATTAAATATGAAAAAAATTGAAATTATGAATCTTTTAGCAGACACATTTACGTCTTCAAAAGTTATAAACTTGGTTGCGTTTGTGCTGTTTGTTCTGTTGATGACTGCGACTCTGGGTGCAAGGTATTACCTTTTTCAAAGCATTATTGCCGATGACGGCACCAGCAAAAAGGAGATTATTGCACCTAAAACAATAAAAGTTGTTGATACTTTTAAAACCGAACAAAATAAAAAAGAAATTGCACAAAAAGTTGAGCCTATACTGACTCCTGCAGAAGATACTTACATAAAAAACAATTTTGCCACACTTGTCAAAGCAATAGAAACAGTTAGAGCCAAAGAGGTTACGTATAACCAGAAAAAAGAAGATATGATGCTTCTTTTTGACTTTGACGGCGATTATAACCGTGATTTTGTGTTGAATTATTTGATAAATTCCTCGGATGCACACCTGCAAAGTACGTTATCTAAAGCAAAAAAGACCCTCGGTAATGTTTTGAATCAGGGTGTTACAGAAAAAGATTTTGAAAAAAATAATCTCAATACCATGATATTGAGAAACTCTCACTTTGAAACCTCAAAAGGGGAAATAAGAGTTATTTCTGCACTGCTTGAACAGGTTATAGTCCCTAACATGGTGTTTGATGAAACTGCAACTGAGCTTGCTAAAAGAAATGCAATAAACTCGGTAGCACCGACGGTTGTTAAATTTGAAAAAGGCGACAGAATCGTTTTTGCCGGCGAGCCTGTAACAAGAGTAAAAAAAGATGCTCTGCAAAAAGCCGGATACAATATACTTGAACTTAATCCAAAAGGCGTTGTAGGGATAATCGCACTTGTTTCAATGGGTGTGTTAACTCTTATTTATTACCTTATGTATTATGAAAAGCAGTATGTTACAAAAAACTATTTGTCCGTACTGGCTATACTGGCGGTATTGATGGCGGGGCTTGCAACAGTTTTGCCTACCGGTTCATCTTTTTACTTTTTGCCGTTTCCTGCAATAGCGGTGCTTCTGGCTGTCGTAACCAATCCGAGAGTTTCTGTAATAGCGACAATTATTTTGATTACTGTAATCTCTCTGTCCGAACAAATTCCCATACAACCCGCTTCCGTATTTATAATTGTTTGTATTATAGCAGCTATTGCTACCTCTAAAATAAGATACTCCCGCAGATTTGACCTTATAAAAATCGGCGGTGAAGTCGGTGTGTCAATGTTGTTTGCTATTTTAATAATCTTTTTAATTGAAAATTCAATCAACCCGATAGATTCCGCCATTGTGTGGACAAATACCTTAATCGGTACAGTGAACGGACTTTTAAGCGGTATTATTGTACTCGGCATTATTCCGTTGTTTGAAAATCTGTTTAAACTTGTTACGCCTTACGGTCTTGCCGAACTCGGCGACAATAACCAGCCTTTGTTAAAACGTCTGCAGTTTGAAGCTCCGGGAACTTTTGCACACTGCCTGATGGTTGCAAACCTCTGTGAATCTGCAGCCGAAGCAATCGGTGCAAACCCTGTTCTTGCAAGAGTCGGGGCGTTGTATCATGATATCGGCAAGTTAAAAAGACCTTTGTTCTTTGTAGAAAACCAGACTTATTTCGGAATTGAAAACCCTCACCACAAGCTTAATCCGAGATTAAGCAAAATGGTTATTACCGCACACCCTAAAGACGGTATTGATTTGGCAAAAGAGTACGGGCTTCCGCAAATAGTGCAGAGTTTTATAATTCAGCACCACGGTGACTCGGTCGCAAGTTATTTTTATAATCAGGCAAAGCTCGAAGAAGGCGAAGATAAGGTAACTGAGGAACAATTCCGCTATACCGGTCCACGTCCAAATATGAAAGAAACCGCAATACTGATGATTGCCGATTCTGTTGAGTCCGCTGCAAGAACACTCAAAGACCATTCGCAGGAAGAACTTGACTCGATGATTAACAAAATTATTCAGACAAAGCTTAATGACGGGCAGCTTTCTGACAGTCCGTTAACGCTTAAAGATTTGAAAACAATAGCGTCAGTGTTTAGCAAAAACCTTCGTGCCGCACACCACCAGAGAATCAAATATCACGAAAATATTATTCAGGAGCTTGAAGAAAAGGCACTCAAAAAGAAATTTGTTGCACCGGATAAAATAAATACGGACGACGAAGAAAAAATCGAAAAGAAAATACAAAAACATTTGCAAAAGACCGAAGAAATTGCACTGAAAGAAGAAGCTGAAAACTCTGAAAGCGAAAAAGATACAAGTAACAACAATGAGTAAAACTAAAGAAATTAACATTTTTATAGAAAATACTTATGAAACTTTTTCTCAAACTTTGGATTTGCCTCAAATTACAACCGATGCAGTGGCAATGGTCAATACTTTTTTGGAAAATAAACAGTGGGTGGAAAACTCATGTTTGAGCGGTTATGATTTTAAACTTTTGTATTTTGATATAGTACTTTGTACTGACGAAAAAATACACGAAATTAACCGTGAATACCGCAAAAAAGATGCGCCGACAGATGTTATAACCTTTGCCATATTTGCTGACAGCAGTGAAGATGAGCGGTTTATTTTTGATAATGAAATAAATCTTGGAGAGATAATAATTTCGCTCGACCGAACTCTTTTACAATCAACTGAACAGCAGCATGGTAACAACTCTTTTAATAAAGAATTATATTTTTTAATTGCTCATGGTATACTACATCTGTTAGGGTATGACCATCAGGATGAAGAAACACTTGCTCAAATGTGGAATATCCAGCAAAAAATGATTTGTTCCTGTAAAGAGTAATAAAAACTATGTCAAAATTTACATCAAGCGGTTATAAGAAAAGTTTGTCCTATGCGCTGCAGGGGCTCAGTGTTGCATACAAGTCGCAGAGAAATTACAGATTTCACCTTTTGATTGGTTTTCTGGCGATTGTCGGCGGAATTATTCTGAATTTTAAATGCATCGAGTATTGCGTTTTGATTTTATCAATAAGTTTTGTTATAACTGCTGAATTGTTTAATTCTGTTATAGAGTTTGCGCTTGATGCTTTGTATAAAAACAAGTATTCAAAAATGGTTAAAATGGCAAAGGATTTGTCCGCTGGTGTCGTGCTTATTGCCGCAATGACAAGTATCTTAATCGGACTTATGCTCTTTGGCAGAAAACTTTTAATAATGTGGCTGTATTAGTTTTGGCGATGTGATTTGTAACCCGCTGTGATAAGTGTCGAATGACTTTATTTAGCGAGATATATGTATAAAACACTGTTGGAATACAATCCCTGGACATGTTTGTAAGAGCCGTCATTTGCTTTAACGGAAATACCTTTTGTATGAGTTTTACCCAGCCGTTTTATTGCATCATAAAGCTTTACTAAAAATTCTCCGCACATTGCATCTTTAGCAGGCATCATAGAGTAATTACTTTGGGAAGCCCCGTTTTTCAGATAGGAATATTTGCCTGCATATACCCTGCCGGCAGCAGGTTCCAGCATAAAATCCCCGTACATTGTCTGATAATTATCGTCTTTTGAGTTTTCTTTTACTGCTGTTGTTATGATATCGCCGATAACTCCTTTTTTATTGTAATAAAATCCGAAAGTAATGATACAGTCGTCAGGAAAATCCAGACTGTTGGTTAAATAGCTTTTTAAAGCTTTTTCTATATCGGCAGAAACAAGTACATCTTTTGGTGGCATTGCTTTTACTTCTGTATCTTGTTCAACTCCGATTTGAAATATTGGCGGGTGGTCTGCTGCGGCAATCACCGGGAATTGGATTAGACTTATCATTGTCAGAAGTAAAATTAGCTTTTTCATTGTGCCTTCCTTAATACTCTGCGATTTTTTTATCACATTAGCTATGTCTGCGTGGGCTGTTTTTTCTTTTTTTGAAGTTAAAGAATTTCTTGGACTTTTTAGGCTGTTTTTTTACTGTGTGTTTTTTCTTTTTTGGAAGCCATTTAATTTGTTTTTTGTTTTGCTTGTGTTTTTTTGCGGCAGGCTTGTCTTTGCACCAGCCGACCCATTTGTGTTCCTGTTTGTGATTTTTTACAGATTGTTTTTTATTTTTTTGGAACCATTTAATTTGTTTTTTGCTTTGCTTGTGTTTTTTTGCGGCAGGCTTGTCTTTGTGCCAGCCGACCCATTTGTGTTCCTGTTTGTGTTTTTTTATCGTATGTTTTTTTACAGGGGCTTTTTTGTGATTTGCCGGCTTTTGGGCATTGTTATTACGTTTAAATACACGCTCAAAAAACGGTTTCTTTTTGTTGTGATGACCTTTGTTTGCGGCAAAACACTCTGCACTAAAACAAGAACTGATTAACAAAATCCCGATTATCAGAACAGATAAAAATTTTTTGCTTAAAATTGCTTTTTCCATATAAACTCCAACAGACCTGATACTTTTATAAATATATCGAAAAATAAGAAAAATTGGGTTGTTTATCAGAATAATATTTACTTTTTTTAAAAGATTATTTTTTAACACCTTCGTATTCATTATTCATAATTTATAATGGTGTGCGATTCAAAATCTGCGGGTAAGCCATTATAGAAAAAGAGGAACCAATCGGTTCCTCTTTTGGTTTTTATTGATTCACAATAATGTTATTGTAATAGTTCCGGTCTTCACGATATCCGACTTTGCCGATTTTGTCGAGGAAAGCTTCTCCTTCATTTCTGTTTAAAACTTGAGGTTCCTGACCTTTTCGCATAATCGTTACATGATAAGGATTGTAAAATCCATCTAGTTTAAGTGCTACGGTTGAACCGTCTTTCATCTTCATTATTTCTTCAGTTGACTCATAGATATTTTGTGCCAATTTTATTTTTGTATTCTTAATAGGTGAGTCTTTCGGGTAAATGTATTTCATTTTAGGGTGGTATGTGTCGACATTACCGTATTTGTCAATATCACAGGTAATAATACGTTTTAATCCTTGTTGTGTTTTTTCAATTTTTTTGTACCCAACTTCTGCATCGTTATAAAGTATGCGTGTATAAGATCCATCAGAAGATTTTAGATAATATTCTGATTTTTTACCTGTTTGAGGATTTAATTTAACTGTTTCTGTCATTTCTTTATCCTTAAAGGAATTTTTCTTAAAATATTCAGTTTTCTGTCCCTGTGCGTTAAACTTTTCTCCTGAGTAAACTTTGCCGTACATTGGCACGTATTCGAATGTTTCATACGAGCCGTCAGAATATGACTTTTTGATTGTCTGCACAGTGGATTCTTCTCTAATAACTTTGTCAGAGATAAGTTCCGGCTTTTGCGGTTTTGTTTTTTTGATATTTACATCTGCTGCTTTTTCCAATTTACCGTCCGAATAATTCAAAACTTTATCACCGTTAACATTGGTAAATGTTTGGACAGGTTTGCCTGTTTGCGCATCGTACTTGGTTTTGCGAATATCTCCGTCTATTGTTTCTACAGTAACGTTAATTTTTTTACCTTCGGGTGTAGTTTCTGTAGTCATTCTTGCACCGTTTTTATTAACTTTTACTGTTTCCGTATTACCGTTTGGAAGTGTTCTGGCTTTACCTGTTTTAACGGCTTTGGCAGCTTTTACGGCTTTTAGCTGTTGTGCGGCTTCTTCTTTAATTTCTGCAATCTGTTTATCTTTACTTAAAATTACTGCATCTTTTTGTGAGGTTAAATCAGCCATTTCCTGTGCTGTTTTGTTTTTGTATGCCTGCAACTCTTTTTGAACAGCTCCCACTGCATTATCCGCCAATTCTTTTACCCCGTCTGCCACTTTTTTTAAGGCTTCCTGTGTACTTTCCGCTGAAAAACCGCCAAGGGTTTTCTTTTTCAAAACATTTTCTGCTGATTTTAGCACACTTTGAACATTTTCAGGATTTATTGCAACCATAATATTCCTTCCTAACATTTTACCTACTTACCTATATTTTATTAAAAGCGTAGCTATCTCCATAATTGCCTTGATATTATTGTTTATGTAAACTTTTATTACAAACAACCATTGTTATCACAAATAATGTAAGTATTAATTTGCGTTTTTTTCGCTAAATCACGGATTTACCATACAACCTACAGGCTGCAATGCACCCTACACTGTTTTAAAAGTCTTCAAAAATATTTTTGCAGCTTTATTGGCATCAACTTCTAAAAAATTAAATTTGTAGTTACAAATCAATTCTTTTGCTAAAATACATATCTTTTTAACCATGCATATATCTGTCCTTTGCCAAAGTTTAATTAAATCAGGATATTTTTTATATGCATCAATATATTTTTGAGTGAGAACACCTTCCGGAGAATCTTTATTAATTTTGCCCAGTACTCGCTCAACTTTGCGATAGTATTCAATATTGATTTTTTCAAAATTAAGAGATTTATTTTCCGAACAATTTTCATCCTTGCAAGCCATCAGTTTCACAAATTTTTTAATCCCGAGCATACTCACCATATTATGAAATTGTTTTACGTGTTGAAGTTCATGTCTTATTGCAAAAACAATAGTCTTATCCGATAGCTGCTTTAAAAATTTATCATCAAAAAAAATTTTACCCTCTAAATTATCAAATCCACCGGCAGCTCCGACTCCCATTGTTGTAAATTCTAATTTAGGTCTGATTTGTTCGTTCAAATTAATTTGATTGCAAATGTGATTATATACAAACTTTATATGATTTTTAAATTTTAAATTTTCAATATCCCCGGGCTCAGAAAGGGATTTTAGCGGAACCGAAACCTCTGCAGTTTTTTTAATTTTTCCGAAAGAAACTGTTTTAATATTTTTATCAGTTACATTAAATCTGTTATCTATATATATCATAATAATAAATTATATCTTATTTAATAAATAGTAATCATAACATAGCATATAAAACCTCTAAAAAATATTTTTGCTGCACAAAAATAAATTAACACAATAAAAATTAAAATTTATCACAACCTACGAAATGTCTTGTTTTATGAGAGGCTCTGCCGAAAGAAAAATGCCTGTGGCATTTTTCTTGAGAGGTACCAAGGACATAAAGGGATTTTCAGTAAAAAAGCTCTCAAAAAATGAGAGCTTTAAAAAAGTGGTGCCACGTCTCACTCTGCCGAGTAAAACAAGACTAAATGTCTTGTTTTATGAGAGGTGAGAACCAAGGACACACAGGGATTTTCAGTAAAAAAGCTCTCAGAAAATGAGAGCTTTAAAAAAGTGGTGCCACGTCTCACTCTGCCGAGTAAAACAAGACTAAATGTCTTGTTTTATGAGAGGTGAGAACCAAGGACATAAAGGGATTTTCAGTAAAAAAGCTCTCAAAAAATGAGAGCTTTAAAAAAGTGGTGCCACGTCTCGGAATCGAACCAAGGACACAGGGATTTTCAGTCCCTTGCTCTACCAACTGAGCTAACGTGGCGTATTATTCAATTGTTTTGTGGAGTTGGTAGAGCAAGCTCTACTTTAATTTAAAACCGTTCCGTTGCACTCCACTGTGGGCTAACGTGGCGTATTATTCAATTGTTTTGTGGAGTTGGTAGAGCAAGCTCTACTTTAATTTAAAACCGTTCCGTTGCACTCCACTGTGGGCTAACGTGGCGTATTATTCAATTGTTTTGTGGAGTTGGTAGAGCAAGCTCTACTTTAATTTAAAAATGTTTCGTTACTCTCCACCGGGGCTAATGTGGTAAATGAATCCCCGTTACTTAATAATATCAAAAGAATATTTTGAGTCAATATTTTTTTATAAATTTTACTAATCTATTCTATTAATTGACTTTTTGCTAAAATTACATTATACATTTATAATATGGTTTAAGGAGGAGATGACATGTCAAATGCATTAGATATTAATGATTCAACATTTGAATCTGAAGTTATTAATTCTTCAGAGTTAACTGTTGTTGATTTTTGGGCACCGTGGTGCGGTCCTTGCAGAAAATTAGGTCCTGTTTTAGATGAGGTTGCCAAGGATTATGAAGGCAAGTTAAAAATCGTTAAATTAAATACAGACGAAAATCTTAAAACAGCTAAAGAATATTCTGTTAGCGGTTTGCCTACTTTGTTGATTTTTAAGGAAGGTAAAGCGGTTGAAAGACTTGTGGGGCTTGTTCCCAAATCGACTATAACCTCTAATATCGATAAACATTTGTAATACGGAATGCAAGAATTAAATAAGGATAGCTAAAATCAGCTATCCTTATTTTTTATTTTTTAATTTCTTGTTCGTTATTTGCGGCTTTTTGCGGTGTGCGCTGTGATAATACTTTTTTACCGGTCAACCGTGACATAAATCTGAAGAAATCGCCTAAAAGCCCTTTCCTTGTAACATTTTTGTATTCATGTTCAAGAATTTCATCTCTGGTTTGCGGTGTAACCGACATGCCGATGGCTTTTCTGTTTACATATTCACCGACAAGAGTCGAGGCTGTGTTAACGGTTTGTGCACCGAACAGACTAGAGTTGTAGAGGTTTCTAAAGGTGTTGTTGAACAGTGATATAAACATTACATTGTAGAACTGCCTTGAAGTTTCCTGAACGGCTCTTTCTTTTGCTTTTAATACGGCACCCTGTTTGTTTTCACCGTTTGATTTTTGCATAACCATATTGTGGTTGTCTGTCATCAAGAACCACGCCGTAGCTGCTGTTGAAGTGTTTTTAGCAAGGGCTGAAAGGTCTGAGTTAGACAAGCTTGACATTGTTGCAGTGTTAAAGCCTTTGTTGAACTGCAAATTCATATATTTCGCAAAATCTTCTTTGCTGTAATCAATTTTTGCAATGCCCTGATGCGAGCCAAACATAGCCGGAAGCTTGATAAAAGGCTTTTTGTTCATTCTTTTTACCGCAGCGGCAACCATTTCATTTTCTTTAGGCCACTGAGGAAGTTTCACATCAGGATTAATTAATTTTGATATCGGTTTTGCAATGTGTTTGTACGGGAGTGTGATTGTTCCCCACATAAATTTAAACGGCTCGGTAATAAAATCAGCAACTTCTTTAACAATCGGAATACCTTTTTTGCCGAGATAAATAGTGTCGGCATTTACCGTGTCATTAATAATTTTTTTATAATCTTCTGCCTTTTGCGGGTTAACCTCTTTTAATGCTTTTATTGCACTTTCAAACAGCTTGAGATTTTCAGCACCTTCGTCTACTTTAAATCTGTTATCAAAAGTAAATGCATAATTTTTGGCGTTTTCATTAATAAACTTTTTAGCCTTGTTGTAATTTGAAGTAACAACTTTGCCGTTCTTGTCAAATATAATTGCTCTTAATTGCTGAGCCTGACTTTCAAGGTTGTCAGCCTTCATTGTTTCAAAGAGTTCTTCAAGGTTTTTGGTTATAACAGCTTTGTTTCTTGAAGAAATAAAGCCCTGTGCGTCATTGTACAACCCGACATCTTTGAAAGAATTTTTGAGTTTTAAGTTTGAAAGATGTTCAAATGCTTTTGCGTAATTATTTAATCCCGCTTCTTTCAAAACTCCTGCAAAGTCTTTTGAAACCGACATAACTTTGTTTGATTTTTGATAATTCTGAATAACGGTTTCAAAATAATTGCCTACAACATCATCATATTCTTTTAATTTGTTAATGATTTTGTCGTATTCCTGTTTGGAAATTTTGTAATCCATTCTTGTTAATGAATTAAATAATTTGTCGTATTTGTTGGATAAAACTTTAAAATAGTCATTTATCTTAACATTTTTTGCAATTTTTATATTCTTGGCATGTTTAAGCCCGAAGCCTAAAATAATCGTACCTGCAAACCATTTTACAAGCGTTGAAAAAGTTAACAGAGGTTTTGATTCATTAACTGCCTTGAGCTTTTCATCAACAGATTTGCCCGTCATATTAACAGTGCTCATCTGTGCAAGCGGCATGTCCGTTACACCGAAGGTATGGAATACTTGTGAACTTTTAAATGCCGGAATATAAGCTGATGTTTTGTCCTCTGATTTACTGTCTTTCGGCGGTTTGTAATCTGCAGGAAGCAAACCTTCTTTTTTGTTCATTTCAATAGCTTCTTCCTTGCTTATCATGTGGATTTTTTTACCGTTCGATAATCTGGAAAAAGCCTCTGTAATGAGTACGCTTAACGCAGTTACCCCGACAAAAGTAGCCTTGCTTTTGTTAATCCATTTTGACAGTGCCCCGAGGGTAATTAACTGTAAATAAGCGTTGGATAATACACGTTTTGTTTCCTGATTAAAACGCAGCTTTCTTTCATGTTCTGCCTTTTGCGGATCGTCATCACAAAGCCTTGACAGATTATATGCATCATTAGCAAGAAAATATGCGGGTATAAAACCCGTAACTATTCTTGTAAGAGCTCTTTCGTGCACCGCATTGTAGTTACCCGATTTCGGGTCGAACATTTTTAATGCGTTGGACATTAACCCTGCTGAACGTGTTTTATCGCCGTCATATTTATATTTTTGAGCGGAGTCCATGTATCCGATAAAAGAATTGACAATATCAGGGTTGTCAATTGAGTTCATTTTCTTTTTGATAAAGTTTTGTTTTTTAACAGGTTCTTGTCCGGATATTTGTTCTAATACCTGTTCGGATACTTCTTCTGCTGCTTTTTTAGTGTCCTTGCCCAGAAAAGATTTTTTTAAAGCTTTGAATATGCGGAAAGGCAAATCGGTAACCGGTGACGCCATTGCGTCTATAAGCTGTTTTGTCCAATTTTTTTCTTTGATGACAACAGTGGAGTCTTTTTCGGCTTTTATAATATGTTGGCTTATCTCACGCCACTGACTGGTATTTGCTTCCAGCTCAACAGGTGCATTACCGATATATTTTTTCAGCATGTGCAAATTATCTGCCAGATTGTATTTGTGCTCATTGTAAAGAGCAAAAGATTTTTTAATCTGTGCTGCGGATAATCCTTTAAAAGAAACGCCTTTAAAGGAAGAATTAACTGACTCTCTCATTAAAGGCGTTTGCTTATTATCATAAATATTTTTAGAAAGCTTATCTTTTGTCACAAATGACTTTTTCTTGTGACTAAGTCGATTGCTTTGTATAATGTTCGGTTTTTGATTTACTATCATTTTTCCTGCCCATTTGTACTTTCGCACAATCATGAAGGTTTTTCAATCCATTACAAATAATTTTTAACTTATTTTAATAATGTAACTAAAACCCTTCAATAGCTAAAAGTTTGTCCAGATAATTTTTTGCTATTTTAATTTTTTTAGTGCAACATATCGTAACAATAATTTTGGCTTCGTTCCGTAAGTTTTTCGCTCTGGAGCTTTGGGGAATTCTTCGGGGCATGTTATAATTATTTATATAAAGTAAATATTAATTGTGAAAAAAATCACAGTTTGTTTTTTACTTCCTGTTTAAATATCATATACGCTATATATATTTGTAATCATTGCTACAAAAGATTTTTAATCGTTCATAATTTTTAATAATTGTAAAAACAACACTTGAAATTTTCTTATTTATGTGCAATATTAATAGTGAATTATTTCACGATAAAGGAGATATTACACATGGCAACAAAAAAACAAGCCGAAACTGAAAAGTTAGAAAAGGCTTTCAACAAATCAACCGAGGTAAAAACTCACGATGATTTAAAATTAATTATCGAAAGAGCTAAAAAAGCACAAAAGATTTATGCAACCTTCTCACAGGAACAGGTTGACAAAATTTTTAAAGCAGCAGCTACCGCAGCTGATAAAATGAGAATTCCTCTCGCAAGAATGGCTGTTGAAGAAACAGGCATGGGCGTTATGGAAGATAAAATTATCAAAAACCACTTTGCTGCTGAATATATTTATAACAAATATAAAAATATGAAAACCGCAGGAGTTATCTTTGAAGATAAAGCTAACGGTATCAAAAAAGTGGCAGAACCTATCGGTGTTCTTGCAGGTGTTATCCCTACTACAAACCCGACTTCAACTGCTATTTTTAAATCTTTAATCGCATTAAAAACACGTAACGCTCTTGTATTTTCACCGCACCCGAGAGCTAAAAAATGTACAATTGAAGCTGCAAAAATCGTTCTTGAAGCTGCTGTTAAAGCAGGCGCACCGGACGGACTTATCGCATGGATTGATGAGCCTTCTGTTGAACTTTCCGGCGCATTGATGCACCACGAAGACATCGATATGATTCTTGCAACAGGCGGTCCCGGAATGGTTAAAGCCGCTTATTCTTCAGGTAAACCGGCTTTGGGTGTAGGACCCGGCAACACTCCTGCAGTTATTGACGAAACAGCAGATATCAAAATGGCAGTTTCTTCCGTACTTATGTCAAAAACTTTTGACAACGGTATGATTTGTGCTTCTGAGCAATCAGTTGTTGTTGTTAAAGATGTATATGATGAAGTTAAAAAAGAATTTGTTTTAAGAGGTGCATATATTCTTAACAACAAAGAAAGAGAAAAAGTTGGCTCGCTGGTAATACAAAACGGCAGAGTTAACCCTGCAATCGTTGGTCAGCCGGCTGCAAAAATTGCAGAAATGGCAGGTATTACAGTTGAACCCGATACAAAAGTTCTTATCGGCGAAGTAACTGATATTTGCGAAGAAGAACCGTTTGCACACGAAAAACTTTCTCCGGTATTAGCAATGTACAAAGCTAAAGATTTTGAAGATGCTGTACAAAAAGCTTATGATTTGGTAGACTTTGGTGGTGCAGGTCACACATCTGTTCTTTATACAGATGAAAGAGATTCTGAAAGAATTGAAAAATTCGGTGTAAAATTACATACCTGCAGAATCTTGATTAATACTCCTTCTTCACAGGGCGGTATAGGTGACTTGTATAACTTCAGACTCAATCCGTCATTGACATTGGGCTGTGGTTCTTGGGGTGGCAACGCTGTAAGCGAAAACGTCGGACCTCAACACTTACTGAACATCAAGACAGTTGCTGAAAGGAGAGAGAACATGCTTTGGTACAAGGTTCCTGCTAAAGTATATTTCAAAAGAGGGGCTTTGGATTTGGCTCTCAGAGAATTGCAAGGCAAAAAACGTGCCTTTATTGTTACAGACAGATTCCTGTTTAATTCAGGCATGACTAATGCAATTACCAACACATTAGATGAAATCGGTGTTGATTACCAGATCTTCTTTGACGTTAAACCGGATCCGACATTGTCTACAATTAATGATGCAATGATGATGGTTAAAGCTTACGAACCTGATGTATTCATCGCATTAGGCGGCGGTTCATCTATGGACGCAGCTAAAATTCTGTGGTTAATGTACGAACAACCTGATACGGTATTTGAAGATATCGCAATGAGATTTATGGATATCAGAAAGAGAATCTGCATGATTCCGCCGCTCGGTAAAAAAGCTGAAATGGTTTGTGTACCGACAACATCAGGTACAGGTTCCGAGGTTACTCCGTTTGCAATCATCACTGATGATCAGACAGGTGTAAAATATGCAATCGCTGATTACGCATTGACTCCTAACGTAGCTATCGTTGACCCGAACCTTGTTGATACAATGCCTAAAGGCTTAACAGCAGTATCAGGTTACGATGCTATTACACACGCAATCGAAGCTTATGTATCTACAATGGCTACAAACTTCACAAACTCTAACTCGTTAGAAGCCTTGAAGCTGTTGTTCAGATACTTGAAACGTTCTTACGATAACGGTGCAAACGATCCGCAGGCAAGAGAAAAAGTTCACTATGCTTCAACAATTGCAGGTATGGCGTTTGCTAACGCATTCTTAGGTGTTTGCCACTCTATGGCTCACAAATTGGGTGCTATGTTCCATGTACCGCACGGTATGGCTAACGCATTGTTAATCAATCAGGTTATCAAATTCAACGCAACTGATAAACCTGTTAAACAGGCAGCCTTCCCGCAGTATAAATTCCCGAATGCTAAAGCAAGATACGGTCAAATTGCTGACGAATTAGGCTTGGGCGGTAAGAATGACGATGAAAAAGTTGAATTGCTGCAACAGGCTCTCGTTCAGATGAAAAAAGACCTTGGTTTGCCTATGTCTATTAAAGAATTCGGTATTGAAGAACACGAATTCCTCGAAAAACTGGATGAAATGGTTGAACTCGCATTCGACGACCAGTGCACAGGTGCAAACCCGAGATATCCGTTGTTTGAAGAAATCAAACAAATGTATCTTGATGCATACTACGGAAGAATATAATTCTTATTGTGAAATAAGATCCTTGCAGCTCCGGTTGAATTATCAGCCGGAGTTGTTTTTGATATCACAGTTTATGATAAAAAATGCTAAAATTGACCCACTGAACTTGTTTCGAGGGTTACAAATGGACGGATTCCAAAACAGGTTCTAAATGACATTATAGCTATATTTGAGCATATTTGGTGTAAAGTTGTATATAAATCACTTGCTTTTTATCTGGCGGATTTTGAATTTTTGTTATAATATAAAAGATGGAGGAAATTTTATATAAAACTTTTTTACAGATAATGGAAAATATTTTGAGTGAGGTTGGGGAGATTGTATGGCTTACTCGTTTGAAGTGATAACAGGTCCGATGAGCTGCGGCAAAACAGAGGAACTTTTAAGAAGAATAAAAAGATGTATTATTGCTCAAAAGAAAGTTAAAGTTATTTCACCCGAGATGGACACAAGAGCCAAAGGCGATTATATTGAATCAAGAAACGGGTTATGGCTTGAGGCGATTAATGTAAAAAATGCCAGAGATATACTTGCCTGTATATCACCTGATGATGAAGTCGTTGCAATAGACGAGATTCAATTTTTTGATATGGAGATAGTTTCTGTTGTAAGAAAGCTTATTGAACATGGAAAAAGGGTTATTGCCTCGGGTCTTGATTTGGACTTTAAAGGAGAACCTTTCGGAGCTATGCCCGAGTTATTATGCCTTGCCGATAAAGTTGATAAGCTCACTGCTGTTTGTATGAAATGCGGCTCTGACCATGCCACAAGAACCCAGCGGCTAATAAACGGTTTTCCTGCGGATAAATCTTCGCCGTTGATTATGATAGGCGGGGATGAAACTTATGAGGCACGTTGCATTAACTGCTATGAGCTGCCGGATAAAGCTGCCGAGGATAAGAAAAAAACTTTCAGGCTGTTGAATTTTACAAAATAATAATACCTTAAGACTTAAAATAGTCACAAATCAGCTTATCTTTTGTATTATTCATGTGTAATTTTTTCATTATTTTGTGCCAGAAAGTGCATTTGAGTTTTGCAAGCTCGTTTTTGCATATCGCCTTTTGTATAACAAGTTTGTTGTATTTTAAATTAGCTTCGGCAGAATAAACCAGTTCATCTTTCAGTTTAGACATTTCCGTATTGTATTTTAATATCGCTTGACGAAGTTTTTGCGCCTTGTGACTGCTCATTATGTATCCTTTAATAAATATAATAGTCGGGTGTCTTAAATTTAGACGATTTCAACGTTCCCATAATAATATTTATATAACTTTTTTGAATCCACCAAAAAAAGTAAAAAACGTTAAGAAGCGTAAATCTTTTGTATGGTATTGGTGCTGTTAACAGTTTTACATATCACTATAAATAGTAGTATAATGTCGTAATAGTTGTTTGTTATTTAACTTGTTCGGAAAAACATGGATTTTTTTAAAAAAATTAAAGATTATACAAATAAAGTAAATGAGCTTGAATATAATATTTCCAGCAATAAAAAAGAGTTTCTGGAAATATACGAGCGCAATCTTGCCCTTGAAAAAGAGATAGTCCAGCGTACACAGGAGCTTGATCAGGCTAATAAAGCGTTTTTAACCTTGAAACATGTGTGGGAATTGATGAATTCCTCGGAGCCTCTCTCGAGTGTTTTGCAAAAACTAGTCAACTCTCTGCACGGTGAAATGGGCTATATAAACAGTACTATTTTGCAGGTTTGTGATGACGAAAAAGGCAAGTATTACAGGATTAAAGCTTTTTCGCAAAGCCCTATATTAAAAAAAATTGAGCAGTTCCTTCAGGAAAAAAAGATTGATATACACGAATATCATCTTAAATATGATGCAAAAATGCTTATCACAAGAGCAATAGAGGAACGCTCCATACTCCATTCCACGGACTATATGGAGGTTATAACTAAACTTTTGTACGACTTTACTCCTGAAAATATAGACACAATCTGCAAACTCGGAGTAAGCAAAAGTGTTATCTGTATTCCTCTTGCCCCTTCCAACAAGCCCTTCGGGGTAATGATGGTGTTTTCACCGAGAGAAGAAGTTACGGATAAAGAGCTTAACTTCCTTACCCTGTTTGCAAATCAGGTGGAAATGGCAATAACAATTGCAAATCTGTTTGAAAATCTGAAAAAAGAAGCCGTTACTGATTCCTTAACAGAGCTTTATAACAGAAGGTATTTTAATCAGGCTTTGCAAAAAGAGTTAGAACGTGCACAGCGTCTGCAGCAGCATTTTTCAATAATCAGCCTTGATTTGGACTATCTGAAAAAAATTAACGATACCTACGGGCACTTTTTCGGTGATCTTGCTATCAGGACTATTGCTGATATTTTAAAGAAAAATGCACGTTCTATAGACGTTCCGGCAAGGCTTGGCGGTGAAGAATTCTCTGTTCTTTTGCCGGGTGTTGATTCTTCCGGTGCAATGATAGCCGCAGAAAGAATTCGTTCTGCTATTGAGGCGCAGGAGCTTGATACTATAGGACATGTTACTGCAAGCGTCGGCGTTGCCACTTTCCCTGAACATTCTTCAAAACTCGATGAACTTCTTGATATGGCTGATCAGGCTATGTATAAGTCGAAAATAAACGGAAGAAATCGTGTTACCCTCGCTAAACGTGTTGAAGATGAAGCTGAATGGCAAGAGGTTGCCTTCGGGGCGTTTATGGATATACTTACAAAACAAAAGGTGCCTATACCTGATAAAGCAGCAAAAGAAATTACCTCTAAACTCAAATCAATTGATTCTTCGACTACAAAAGATACATTGTTCTCTGTTGCCGATACCATTGCCCAAACTTATAATGCACAGTACAAAAAAGGTATTACAAAAGAGAAGGTGTCACTTGCAATAGAGCTTGCTAAAAAAATGGAGCTGTCTAAAGAAGATATTGATAAGCTTAAAATAGCCATGATGCTTTATGATATAGGCAAATTAACAATACCGGAGGAAATATTAAATAAAAAAGAACCTTTGACCGATGAAGAAAAACAAAAAATAAAAGAACATCCGCTGATTGCTGCCAGAACAATCCTTAAACCTATCAGCAATGTTGCTGACATTGTTCCGATAATAGAAGCCCATCATGAAAACTGGGACGGAAGCGGTTATCCGAACAAATTGAGCGGGGATAAAATTCCTTTGTCTTCTCAAATTATTTTGTTAATCGATTCTTATTTTGCACTTATTCAAAACAGACCGTACAGAGATGCAAAAACAAGCGATGAGGCTTTAGAAATAATAAAGCAGGAATCAGGTAAAAAATGGAACGATAAACTTACGGACGAATTTGTGAGATTAATGCATGAGCGCAAACAATCAGGATAAGACAGACGAAATTATAACAAAACTGTACAGGTGGTGTACAACTTATAAAGATCAGGCTGTTTTAAAGGATACAACAAGATTAAAAAATACAAAGTTCGACGCTTACCTTGACAGCAACTTGACTACACCTCTGTCCTTTACCGTTTTTCCTCTGTCTGATAAAGGCGAGCTTGTTATAGATAACAGACAAAAGCTTTTGGAAAGTCAGGCTGCTTTCTTTTTGTTTGTTAATCCTAAAACCGGCTGGATTTTTGCTATAAAAAACAACCTTGAAAATCAGAAAAAGCTTCTAACCAACCAGCCTATACAAAATTTTAAGGTAAAAATCGTACAATAAATTAAATCAATGCGTTTGCTGCTTTATTCTTCAATTTCAAAATTCATGCCGGCATCATCTTTTGCAGCCATTTCGATTAATATATATGTCATATAAGCACCGAGAGCAACAGCTTTTGGATCTAAGTCAGTGTTGTTTGCGGCTTCTATTATTGCGCTGTTTATTTCCGGATTTTCATCTTTTATATAATGAATCATTTTTTTGCGCCAGCCATGCACATCCTGAAAAATTTCCGCAAATGCAAGCGATGTGTGTTCTTCGGTAACTATAGGTAACATTGACCTCTCCTTATATCATAATTTATGTATTTTATTATATACTAAAACTTTATAATTTTATCAACTATTTTTAGTATATATTGGAAAAATGCATTAAAACTGAGTTATTATATATTTTTTAAATAAATTGTATATATTTCTTAACATTTCAAAACAATTTAGGCAATTTTTTTAACCTCGTTCACTTTATAAAAATATAGAGCCATAGAGGAATAGAAAATATGCAAGAACATGAATTAAATACAATAATGGACGTAGTTTCAGACCCGATAAAAAATGTATATGATATTTCTTCAAGAAAAAATCTTGCAGAAATTCAACGTATTATAAGAATTTTTGAAATCAATAAGGAGCAGAATATGCAGACAAAGATGTTTGCAGTAAAAAATCTGTCCGCACTTAAACTTGTAACAAGCAACAATTAAATACAAATAACTACAATAAAAGCAGAAACTTTCTATTCGTCATAGTTATCGTCTTCATCAATGTATTCGGTAATTATGGCGATATTTTTTTCTATTTTTTTGAGTTGTTTTTCCATGTTTAATATTTTTTGTGTCAGCTGTTCGTTTTCTATCATTTTTTCATTTGTAATGCTGACCTGAGATGCTACAAATTCGAGCAAAGATTTTAATTCTTGAGAATCTGCCTGCTGTTCCACAATCCGGTTGATTTGTGCTTGTTGTTCCTCGAGTTTTTGATTGATATTAACAAGCTCAGACTCAAGCTTTTGAGCAGTATTTTCTTCGTCCGAAAGCAGAGTCTTTTTGATTTTGCCGATATCACTTTGAAGATTGTCAAAAGAGTCGCTGGCAGTGTCTATCCATTCTCCCATATATACAAAGGCTTCGTTTATGGCATTGTTTGATTTAACAATTGCCTCAGTGCCTTTGGTTATTGTATCTACTTTTTTGTTAATATCTTTCAGAAAAGCAGAGTTATAAAAAGCTTTGCTCTGTTTTTCAAAAGTATTAATCAAAGCGGTAAATGCAGTTATGTTTGACAAAAGCTTTTTAGTAACTTCATCGGAAGATATGATAAGTTTGTTGGTTCTTTTGCTTATGCTGGCAATATCTTCGCTTAGTCCGCCGAACATTTCTTTAATTTCCCCGACTTCATGTGTAATCGGGCTGTCCTGCATTTTTTGTACGGCTTCCTTCAGGTCATTTAATCTTGTCGCAATATCAATGCTATGGTCAACCGTAAGGCTGTCGGGATTAATTAACGTTTTTTGGATATTGCTTAAATCCGTTCTGATTTTTGCAATATCAGACTCAACATCCGGCATGGTGTAAGAGATATCATTGTCTTCTCTAAAGCCGTTTGTTAAGAGTTTTATTTTAGAAGCCAGATTTCCGATTTCTTCTGATACATTAGCTTTTAATGTTTCATTTATTTTGTCAATACTGTCTGTAAAGTCCTGATTATCGGCTTCTGTTTGAGATTGCAGTTTTACGATATTGTTTTTTAACTCGCTTAAGTCAGCAGTAATTTTAGCCGAAGTGTTCGACAATTCGTCTTTAATTTCCTCAGCAGAGGTTGTGATGTTTTCGTTAATATCATCTGACTGCTCATCAAACGATATGTTGTCGGCAACCTGTACAAGCTGCGTAACAAATTTTGTCTGCAAATTTTGCAGGGCGATTTCAATTTGCTGCCCCTGTTCGTTAAGTATCAGATTATTTAATTCTGTTTTTAAATTTTCAAGAGAATTTGAAATTTGCTTTATTTGCTGTGCAGAGGCAACGCTTTCCCCCGAAATAAGGTAGGTTATATCTTCTTTTAAGTCGTCGATTTGTTTTACGACATTTTTTATTTGGTCAGAGGTTGCGCCTGAGTCTTCCGCAATAATATCCGTTATATCCGATTTTAAGCTGTTAATATCAGTTGAAATGCTGTCTGATAAATTTTTATTTAATATTTCGATATTGTCTGAAAGTTCTTTAACCTGTTGAGTTGCCGCAACACTTTCTTCCGATATCATATCAATAATATCTTCTTTTGCATTTTGCAGGTTCTTTTCAAAGATTTCTTGCTTAAGTACTGTTTCATCAATATTTTTAACTGTATCTTTGATGCTCCAGATTTCTTCTTTAAGAACTTCTGTTCCCTGAAAGAAGATTTTTTCCGCATAATTTTTGATATCGGCTATATCAGCCACATTCAATCTCGTAAATATATTTGATTCAAGCTGTGTTATCAAATCCAGCGAATTCTTTTTGATTTCTTCTTTGTTGTTTTCGGCATTTTGTAAAAAGTCTTCTTTAGTTGCAAGCTCTTTTAATGTTGCGGAAATCAATTCAGACTTTTTAAAAATATCGGCAATATCTGTTCTTAATTCATCAAAAGCTTCATCATCAAATATGTTGCCGACCACTTCAATAAGAGTGTTTATGTTATTATTCATAATTTCCAAACTTGCATCGGATTCCTGCAGTTTGGTTATTATAGAGTCTACTTTGTCGGCTACAAAAGTTTTTATGTCATCAGTCTGATCAGAAGTTTTAGTTGACAGTTCTTGAACTTTGAATACAACCGAAGCAATTTCTTCTAACAGTTTTTTGTTGTTTATTTCGACTTCTTTGTTAAATTGAATCAGTTCATCTATCAAATTTTTGATGGTAGTGTTTTGTTCGTTGATTATTGCAAAATCATTGACAATAAGTTCATTGGTGTCATGTAGTGTGCCGAAATTTTCTAAATGAGATACCAGAGCGTTATAGCTTTCTTTCTGGCTTTCTTGACCTTCGGTAAGGTAGTGTATTTGATTATGGATTTTGTTGAAAGCAGCCAATAACTCGGGTGTTTTTAAAGATTCAAATAAAAGTTTATTTATATTGTCGAATTCCGACTTTATTGCAATAAATTTTGCATCAAGAATCTCCTGCCTGCTTTGCAGCAGCTGTCCCATTTCCTGACCGAGAGCTCTAATTTCTTCGCTGGAGTCATTATTTGAGAACAAATCCATCTTTGTGTTAATTTTCTCAAGGATTTGTGCGTAAGTAATACGGAAATCCTCGTCGGTTTGTTCTTTTTGTACAATTTTATCGACTAAAGTATCAAGTCTGTTTTGTATAACTTCAAAATATGTATTATTTTCTGTCATATAAGATTACTCTCTGGTTAAAGCTCCTTAGTTAATTGTAGCAAACTCAAAACTACATGTATAAAATGTAACTTTCTGTTACATGATTTAATCCTCCCCTTTGTTGCAAAGGGCTTACAGTGATAATTTTTTTTGCAGAACAGCTGCTGATTCTTCATAACCTGCTCTGCCCATGAGTGCGTAGGTGTAATTTTTAGCCTGTTCTACCCCTGGCTGGTCAAAAGCATTTATATGATACAGCGCACCGGTTATTGCGGTTTGTACTTCAAGCATATAAAGCAGTTGTCCTATATTGTAAGGTGATATGTTGTCTATTGTAATGGTTACGTTAGGACGCTGGTAATCAACCAGTGTGACACGTGTTGCATCCGCTTCAGCATTAAGAAGTTCGTTTATTGTTTTGCCGCCCAGATATCCGATACCTGTATATTCAAATATCTTTGGTATTTCTACTGACGAATCAAACTCTTTTACCCGTATAAAGGTAATCAGTTTATTGTTAGGTCCTTCGTTATAAAGCTGAATTTGCGAGTGCTGGTCTGTTGCTCCTACTGCTTTTATCGGTGTAGGACCCACGCATACAGGCTCGCCGTCGAGGTTTTTGTTTTTTCCGAGGCTTTCTGCCCAGATTTGTACAAACCAGTCGGAAACATATTTAAGCCTGCTTGAATATGGCATCATTACCGCAAGATTTTTGCCTTTTTGTGTGTCCATTAAATAATGGATAAGAGCATTCTGTGCTGCAATATTGTGTCTTATGTCAGTATTTTTCAGTGCAAGATCCATGTCTTTGACACCCTGCATAAGTTCTTCTATATCAATACCGACAAGCGCAAACGGCAGCAAACCTACTGCGGAAAATACAGAAAAACGTCCGCCGACATCATCGGGGATTACAAATGTTTTATAGCCTTCTTCATTGGAAATCTGTCTTAAAATACCCGTTATCTGGTCTGTAGTTGCAACAATGTGTTTTCTGTAATCATCGCCGAGTTCTGCTTCCAGCCTGCTTTTTAAAACCATAAACTGTGACATTGTTTCGGCTGTGGAGCCGGATTTTGTGATTACGTTCACTAGAGTTTTTTTCAAATCCAAAACATCTAAAAGCCCGTTCATCTGGTCAGGGTCAATATTGTCTAAAAAGAAGATTTTGGGCAGATTGTTTCTCTGTTCATTGGAAAGTAAATTCCAATAAGGCTTTAAAAGTGCTTCGCATACAGCCATACCGCCTAATGCCGAGCCGCCTATACCCAGTACAAGAATATTTTCAAAACGTCCATGCGTCATAGCCGCATATTCTTTTACAAACCAGACAGTTTCTTCACTGTAGCCAAGATTCATCCATTGCAGCCATTGACCGGGCTTATCTTTTTTAGAGTTCATATCGCTAATAATTTTAGCGATTTTGTCATTATATTTGTTGAATTCTTCTTCAAGATTTAATCCGTTGCCTTCACCAAGTCTTTCGGCACTGACATTCTTGCAGTTAAATTCTAACATCTGCTTCTCCTCTAAAAAATATCAAGTATTATATAAAAAATTTATACACTATATCTATTCTACTTGCTGACAATTAAATGAACAGAGTATATATGGTTACTTGTGTAACAATTCTTAATATTTAATTATTTTTCAGGCAATTTTACAGAAGTGATTGTTTTTATAAATGTAAGGTTAGAAATAAATAGGTTGGAGTTTTAGGTATGGCTATGAATTTTGACACATACAGCACAAGTTTTCAAAGCTTAATGAAGCCGATGTATAATGTCAATGCTAATTATATGATGGGCGCAGGCGGCTTTGGCAGAGCAGGTGCCGGTATTTACGGCGGTTATATGAACCCTGCAATGATGGGGATGTATGCAATGGGTCCGATGGCTAATATCGGAGTCGGTCAATTCAATGCCAACTATCTGCTTCAAGGTGAAGATCAGATGAATAACTATTACGCAAGACCTATTGCCGCTCATAAGAAAGAAAATGATACAGGTACAATATTAGGTATATTAGGCACAGCTTTAGGTACGGCTGCTTTAATAGCTGCAATGGCTAAGGGTAAATTCAGACGAGTACCGGGTAATGGGCGTGCGCCTATAACACCGCCTCCTGCAGGCGGAGGAACAACAAATCCTCCGATAAGACCTACAGGCAGCAGCACAGTTGTTCCGTCTTCTGCTGCACCGCAGGCTAAGACTGCTCCTGCTCCGGCAGTAACAGCACCGGCTCCGGCTCAGACAGCCGCTGCTCCTGCACCGGTAGTAACAGCATCTGCCCCGACAGGCACTACACCGGCACCTACAGGAACCACACCCGCTCCGGTTAAGCCGAATCTTCCTCCGTTAGCAGATTTGCTTAAGGCTCAGGGTCCGTCTATTGTACTTCCTGCCGCTTCTAACGCAGCAACGGCAACGGCACCGGCTGCAACACAAATAGCTGGTTATTTACCGGCTCCGGCTGTTTCACAAAGAATGCAAAATGCTTTAAATAAACAGGCTGCTGCCATGAACTTGCCTTCCTCTGGTAATGTCATAACAACACCTCTTGCCCCTGGACAGGCACCGGCTGCAGCACAAGTCGCAGGTTATTTACCGGCTCCGGCTGTTTCACAAAGAATGCAAAATGCTTTAAATAAACAGGCTGCTGCCATGAACTTGCC
>CALUSA010000014.1 GCA_944323275.1 Candidatus Gastranaerophilales bacterium | reverse complement strand
CTTACAATGTAAGCCGTAATATTTTTTGTTATAACAGAAGGATTAAATGCTTTCTTACATAATAAATATTATCAATACCGCATACTACAGAATAAAAAGTCCCCGTAAAAAAATAATCCCAAAGACACGCTTTATGTTTTATGCTACAATTCATTTACAGCGGATGTTATACTTTAAAGGGCTGTAAAATAAAAACAGGGGTTGAAAATGAGTAACAAGCTTTCGGTCGCTTTCATATGGCACATGCATCAGCCGATTTACAAATCGGAACGCAACGGCATTTATCTTATGCCCTGGGTAAGATTGCACGCTATCAAGGATTATCTTGATATGCTTTTAATTATGGACAAATTTCCGGGATTAAAGCTCAATTTTAACCTTGTTCCTATGCTCATAGCTTCTATCTACGATTACGGTTTTAACGAAAGCCATGATATTTATTCAAAGCTTACAATAACACCTGTTGAAGAACTTTCAGACGATGAAAAAGAATTTATTTTAAACCACTTTTTTGATGCAAATTATCCTAATATGGTTCTGCCTAATGAGGAGTATAAAAAATTATACGATAAACGTTTTGACGCAAGACATAAGGGTATTAATGATTTTTCAAATCAAGAGTATTCCGACATAATGGCGTGGTTTAACCTTATATGGTTTGACCCTGTTTATCGTGAGAATGAAGAAATTAAAGCACTGTTTAATAAGAAAAACGGCAATTTTACTCTTGAAGACAGAATACGTATTATCGAATTGCAAAGAGAAATTATAAGAGAAATTATACCTGCATATAAAAAATATCAACAGGAAGGAAAAATAGAAATCTCTACAAGCCCTTATTACCATCCTATTTTGCCCGTACTGCTTGATATAAACGATGTTAAAGCTACTAACCCTAATGCTGATATTGTTGAACTTCATTCTGATATGACAGAAGATGCAAAATACAATGTGCGTTATGCTTTAGACAAATTTGAAGAAATTTTTGGCAAACGTCCTCAGGGTATGTGGCCGTCAGAACAATGCATAAGCGAAAAAACTTTGCAGTTATTTATGGATAGCGGTATAAAATGGACAATTTCGGATGAAGGAGTTCTTGAGCAAACCTTGAAAAAAGAGTTTGTGCGTGATTTCAGAGGCTATTTGGAAGACCCTTATGACCTTTCTTTAGTCTACAAATATAAAAACGACGGCAAATGTATTAATATTTTGTTCAGAGATGCCGTTATACCAAATTTAATAGGTTTTGAATATCCTCATCACGACCCTGTAAAAGCAGCAAATGACCTTTATGACAGGATAAAAACCACACAAAAGAAATTACAAACCTCGCCGAATCCCAAACATCTTCTCACTATTGCAATGGATGGTGAAAATTGCTGGGAAAGTTATGTGAATGACGGGCATGAATTTTTAGAAACACTTTACGGACTTTTGATGAATGACAAAGATATCGAAGTAGTCAAAGTCAGCGACTATATTGACGAAATAAACGAACTGGATAAGGAAGAAACAGCATTTGTTTTAGACCACGTGCATGCCGGCTCGTGGATAAACAGAGATTTTCTGCTATGGATAGGAGAACCGACCAAAAACCTTGCGTGGAGCTATATGGACAAAGCCCGCTGTGACCTTAAAGAATACGAAGCCGAACATCCTGACTCTGAAGAAGTAAAAAAAGCTAAAAGTGAATTGTATATTACCCAGAGCAGTGACTGGTACTGGTGGTACGGTGAGCCTAATGATTCCGGACAGGACGATATTTTTGACCACATGTTCAGAGAACATTTAAAAAATATATATAAATTTATTAACAAACCGGTTCCTTCTTATCTGGATTCTCCGCTTTCAAATTATATCGAAACTCATTCGAGATACCCCAAAACAGCTTTTGAAAATTTTGTTTTAAACGGGAAAGATCCGCTAGAAAAATGGGAAGCCGGCGGATGCCTTGAAATACCGGCTACGCCTACAATGCAGGAGAGAAGATTCTTTAACAAAATTTATTTCGGATATGATTATGACAATTTGTATTTGAGATTTGATATAAACAGTTATATTCTGGACAAGGACAAAGGTTTTAAAGATTTTAACCAGATTTATATTTATTTTAAAAACAAACAGGAATCTCATTTCTTTGCTTCTCCTATTAGGACAATAAACAAAACCGAAACTATCATTCCTATTTTGAGAGAACCGTATAACAGCGAAGTAAAATTGACACTGTTTAAGAATTTTTATTTTAATGCTCAACTTGCGCATGCAACACGTGATAACCTGTGGGTTATTCAGCTTAAAAACGGTATAGAGCATGTATTTGAAGATTTTGTGGAAATGAAAATACCTTTTAAAGATTTAAGAGTAGAAGAAGGCGATATGGTAGAATTTTTCATTATTCAGGGACCTTTGGGTATAGTGGATGATTTTTATCCCCAGAACTCGCTTCTTCCTGTAATAAGACCCCGTAAACATTAAGGAGTAGTGTATGAAAACAAAAAAATTAATTGTATCAATTTTAGGTTTATTTTTAACAGCAAACGCTGTTTGGGCAGCTTTTAATTATGAAGATATAAACTATATCTTTACAACTGTAAATGCAAAACCCGGCAAATTTGAATGTAAAGACAACAATGTCAACACCTGTTTTGTACAAATGGACAAAGTCGGCAACGGTTCTTACGGCGGTTGTCATCAGACTAAAGAAGAAATTGCACAAAGAATTCTCGACGGCAAATGCCAATATACCCCGGATACAGCAGAGTCATACTCCTGCAAGGTAGATGCCGTTAATAAATGCTATATAAAATTCGGCAAAACTTATTATACTAATTGTGAAATCGGTGAAAGAAGCTGGAATGCAAATTTTGATACTCAGGCAAGACAGTATATAGAAACCCATGAGTGTGAAAAATTATAAAAAGTCGTAACATAACAATTCAAAAATTGCCTTTTAATAAATTTTAAAGGGCAATTTTTTTGTGTAAAATGTTTTTATTTTAATATAGGTTTTATTGGTTAAGGTAGAAAATTTGGTTAGCGTAAATTTTTTAAAAAATATTACTTCATTCGGAGTTAAAAATATACTCGGTCATACTCCACAGGTAAGAGTTCCTCTCAAACCGTCAATAGGAACTTTTGAGTATCCTAAACTTCTTGCTCAGGATGTTGTGGAATTAAGCCCTGCTGCCCAGAATATAGCCAAAACTGCAGAAAATCCTATAACCTCAACTGCTATCAAAAAGGCAGAAAATATTTTTGCAAATACTGCTCAAAATAAACAGTCCTCAGTTTTGTATGACGATATTGATCTTGTCAGCGAAAGTGCACAATTGAAGGTCAACAATTATGTATATGAATTAAAAGGACCTCAGAGAAAAAAATTAAGAAAACTCGAAGTCGGCGAAACTGCCTTTATCGGCGGCGGCGGTCGAGAAGATAACGAATTGTTTTTCCTCAGCGGTTTAAAAGTAAATCAGCTCAGCGTAACCAAAACAGGTCCTAATTCTTTTAAAGTAATAGACAATTTTCCGTCACAGTTAAAAAAAGCAGCACTGTCAACAGAAGAAATAATAGAACAATTAAAACAGACAAACCCTGAGTTTTATGCTGTATTAAAAAAAGAGATGGATCTTGGCGGGATTGACAAGAATACACTGGAGGTACTGGCTGAAAATATTGCCAACCCCGTTGCCGAATTAGAATATGTAAACGCTCTTTTACATTATAAAGGCGACGGAGCAGCTGCAATAAATCAATTAAGCAGAGGTATAAAACCTGAAAATATGAGCAATGAGTATCTTGCCAGAATAAAAAAAGAAACTAAACTTATTAAGGAACTTATTGCCGCCAAAACTTATAACAGACCTTTGTCTTTGTACAGAGGCGACAGCTACAGCTTGTTAGACAATGTTGTTATCCAAAAAGGCAGATACAGCGGACAAAAATTGTCTGATGTTCTTGAAAAGTCTGCATCATTATCTATTGAAGAAAAAAATGAAATTTTATTTGAAATCCTTTCTAAAAACGATATCAAATTAACCCAGCCGTCTTTTCTTTCAACAAGTATGCTAAAATATTTCCGTCCGAAAGCAAATGAACCTGTTCAGTTTGAGTTTAAAACAAAAGGAGATGTAAACGGAATATTTATTGATGCCCATGTAAAATCATACTGGAATAAAGAAGCTGAATTTCTTGCACAGCAAAATTCCAATATTCACATCACCGGTATAGAACCAAAATCTAACGGTCAATGGGTATTTGATGCAATATTAACCCAAAATTAATCCTTGGAAAATTCGTCATTTTCTTTTAACGATTTGATATAAGCAAGTTTTTCCGTAAGTGACATATTATTCATTTTATTTGTTAATTTTTCATCCATCATTATGGAAGATACCTTTGCTGCATATTTGTCGGGATTTAGTGCATAGTAGTATTTTTTATATGAGTCTGAAACTTTTTTCATAAAATCAGCTTCCGAATCTTTAATATAAAGATGCTCTGCGCATTTGTTGAGTAAATCTTTTAGCTCGATATTTTCCTGCCAGCCTCTTGGTATTGCTTCTCTGCCTAGGTATGCGCCCATTATATTGCCTGTAATTGCACCCGTTGTATCGCTGTCGCCGCCATGGTTAATTGCCATTATAATGGCTTTTTTGTAATTGTCAGGATTTTTTAAAGCACAATATACTGCAATAGCAACGGCTTCATCGCCTTTAAAACCTTCACCTAATGATTTTATTGCTTCAACAGGATTTTTTTCGGTTGTGGCATAGTATTTTGCAGCTCTTAACAGATTTTCAAAAGCTTTTGAATTATCATATTTTTTAAGAATCTTGATGGAATTATCCACTGATTCGGTAAGAGATTTTCCGTTTATTATATTTGCAATAAGAGCCGCCATATACCCCGCAGGTAAATAAGCATTCGGATTTCCGTGCGTGAGTGCTCCCGCTTTTAGAGCAACTTTAAAAGCAAGCTGCGGGTCTTTATGATACATCAGACCTATCGGAGCAGAACGCATTGCCGCACCGTTGCCGGGAGAATCGTTTATCGGATTTTCGACCGTACCTTTTATCCCTTTTTCAAGAGATGTCAGGCAGGTATATCCGGGTCCCCTTCTTGCGTATAATTCTTTTCTGTCAAAAATACCGTCAGAAGGGTGGCATTCGTAATTATTTGCGTTTAATTGAGTCATATACCATTTCTGATAGGAATCATATAAAATATCATAATCCGGCTCTGTATCGAGTCTGCCCGTTTTCAGGTAAGATTCTGCAAGACCTTTTGTTGTAAAAATAGACATTTGGGTGTCATCAGTAAATTTATAAGATTGACCTCTTTTGCGAAGGTAATGCAGACCGTTTTCGCCGTATCTTTCTTTAATCTGGCGTTCGTCTAAAAATTCAAGAGGTGCACCCATTGCATCGCCTATTGCACCGCCTAAAAGACAGCCGGCATAGTTGCTGATTTTATGCTTGTCAATGAGTTTGTCATTAATATCTTTTTCAATGCTTGTAAAAGTAATTTTATTATAATAAGTGCCGGGAAGGTTGTTTAGATTAACCTGATTTTTTTTATAAAATTTATTGTCTTCAGTCATACCGTTCGTCAAGTTTGACGGAGATTTTGACTGTAAATCCGATTTTTTTTCAATTCTATTTGGTTTTGTTAGATTAAAGTCATCTGTTATCATACCAAATTTACACCTTTACACTTGATAAATTATAATATTATAAATCACATCAAAGATATAAATTGCCTGATTTAGGGTTCTTGTTAATATTTGTTAATATAAAAATTTTGCAATACCGGTTAATTATTGTTTAAAAATTTTTTTAGTTTTTCAATTATTTTATCCAAAAAAGGTTCTTTTATTCTAAAAACTTGTTTTGCATCTGTCAGCAGCACATCTTTTTCCGCTCCGAATACATCATAATAGTATGTTTCTTCTTCTATTATGTTTAAATTATCAGCTTTATTTTTAATGCAGCGTGTGTCGGGTAAAAAGAATTTTACAAGATCACCAGCGAGAACGGAATTATTGTCAGGTGCCATATAAGGGAAAACCGTACACTGTGCGTTTGCGCCGTAACCGCCTTCTCCGCACTGACCTGTGTGTTTGTCATTAATAACATCAAACCATTCAAAGAAATTGTTATTTGTCTTTTTATAGTCAGTTATATTTTTATCAAGGCAAATTAGCCTGTCAGAATGTTCTCTGCCGCAGGCTATAATACCGTCACGTATATATTCTGCACCGTTTTTTGAAGCACATAAAGGCGCAAACAGTATGTGCTTATCTTTCATCAAAGAGCCTGCTGCTGTTTCGTAACTGCAGGCATCCATCATTGATTGCCCCGAGCCGACAATATCATCTAAAATAACAAAAACGGAATTTTGCGGAAAACTGTTTGCCGAAGCAATATCTTCCATTGTTATTATCTTTTGAGGATTTATATTGAATAAATCAGCATACATTTTTGTTATTAAATCAAAACTCTTACGGACATAAAGTGTATAGGGCTTTAAGATATATAAATTTTCTTCACTAAGATTATGTGTTTTTAAAAAGTCATTTATCTGATTATTAATCAATTTTAGTTCATTTATGATTGTTTGTTTAGAATAAACATTTATATTTGCCTCATAATATGAGGCAAGTTTTTGACAGAGTTCGTCAAAGCCGCTTTGTGTACAGGTATAGTGTCGTGCAATGGATTCTATAGTTGATTTTATTATTCCTTTTGCAGGCAGGTACGGGTTCATTTGCTCAAGTACGGTGCTTACGCTTGGCGGTGCGGGAAGTTTTATTGTAATTACCTGCGCCCCTATCTTTTTCATTTCGTTTTCAATAGTGCTGTTAAAGAATTTGTCCATAGCCTCATCCAGAGTCAACCCGGGATTTTTAGCCAAAATCTTTTTTATTTTTGAAAGAGTTTTTATCGTGCTTTTTTCAAGTTTTGCATTATCTCCAAAAAGGTTAACCCCGTCAGAAAAACCTTCAAGGTTGATAAATTTTATATTTACACCGCTTTTTATAACTTCTCCAAAAGCCTTCATTAATTTGGGATTTTGCACATCTTTTTTTGTAACAAAATATGCAATAGACGAATAAGGGAAATCAGAAAGATCAAATAAATTTTTGTTTACGCTAAAATAATAAAAATAAGGATTAATTTCTCCTGATTTATATATTTTTCCGATATTGTTTTCTTTTAATTTTTCACCGAGTTGCGGCAGGCATTTGTAATTAGCAAACTGGGTAAGACGCTGCATTACGTTGAGTACAATTTCCTCATCGGCTTCCGGAACCTTATGCATAACGTTTTCAACGGTTTGAGCCAAATCATGTTTGTTAAACAAATATATTTTATCCAGTATTTTGTTATACAAGCTGTCAATTTGGTTATCAATTTTATTGTTTTTGATATTTGATAGTTTTCCAATCGGATTTACGTCAGTATCAAGCTTTGCGTACACACGTTTAAAATTTTGCCAGTCCGGTTTATCCTTTTTATGCGGTAGCTGAATATCTGCGTAGAGATAATTTTCTCCGCAGCTGTTAGAAAAGAAACTTATTTCTCTGAGCTTTTTTCCGTATATTTTATTTAAAAGCTCAGCTTTTTCAACTGTTTTGTCCCAATTAATATAAGGATTTACCGGTACATGCAAAACGGTATCTCTTGCGACTTTGCAGCGAACAAGTTTGGACATAATTTCTACCTGCTTTTCGTCAAAACGTTCAAGATCCAAAATAAAAGATGTACCGTAGTTCCAAAGTCCCATATCATTTTTAGAAGTTATAATAGGTTCAAGGATTTTTAAACGTTCTGGCGTAAGCTCTGCAAAATAGGGATAAGCAAATGCAGGAATTCTTATCTCTCCGCTGATATCATATTTTTTTGCAAGAGCATACAAATACTCAAGCTCTCCTTTTTTACGGTGAACAAAAAACGGAAGCAATGATTCATCGTAGCCAGGTATTTGCATGAATTTTTCAACGATTTCACGGCTTTCCGGTCTTATGTTTTCTGAAAAAACAGACCTGTTCATTTTTTGAAAATTTTCATAACCGTTTTTTACAGCTTTCAAAAAATCTTCTTTTAGCATACCGGCAGGTATTTCGTCTGCGTAATTTTTAACGGTATTTAAAATAATTTTGTTAGGAGCTGCTTTAAAACTCGGAGTATTGTATTTGTTATTAATTTTTTGATTATTCAGAACCAACATATAAAGCCTAAAAACCATAAACAAAACTTTTTGCTATTAAAATTGCCATAAAGTCGGATTAAAAATTTTGCAGGCAGCATTAATATATAAAAAATAAGAAAGGAGAGGTTATGCACACAGTCGAAAAATTAAAAAAAATGATAGATTTTAAAGACGACCAAATTAACAAACGTATTCTTGCCAAAGATGATGAGCGTATGGCAATGCTTGCTGCAATCAAAAAAGAGCAGTTTATGAGCGAACATATTTCACCGGTTGATGCATTCGTTTATATTGTTGAAGGTGAAATTGAATTTTCCATAAACGAAAATCCTGAAAATAACGAACAAAAAGTTTTTAAGCTAAAAGAAGGTGATATATTCTTTTTTAAAGCAAACGAAAGACATTCACTGTTCGGTAAAAAAAATTCTGTTATTCTTGTTGTAAGAATTTAGACGCAGTTGCTTAATATATTTGTTAACAAAAAAATCTCCTGTATAATAAAAAATATTGTCAAATTTTTAATATACGGGGGAATATGATTTTAGTTAATTTATTAATTATTTTATTGTTGTTACTAGCTAACGGATTTTTTGTAGCATCTGAGTTTGCGCTTGTGAGCGTACGACAGACAAGGATAAACCAGCTTGCAAACGAAGGTAATAAAACCGCAAAAGTTACTGTAGCTGCACTAAAGGAGCTGGATAGATACATTGCGGCAACGCAGCTCGGGATTACTATTGCAAGTATCGGTCTTGGCTGGGTAGGCGAAGCTACACTTGCTAAAATTTTACACCCGTTATTGGATTTTCTGCCGTATGTGGCAAACACCGTTGCCTCTCATACAATAGCAGTTGCACTTGCATTTGCGCTGATTACTTTTATGCATGTTGTAATCGGAGAATTAATGCCGAAGTCAATCGCACTTCAATATCCGGAAAAGACTACTCTTGCAGTAACACGTCCGCTTGTTTTTGTGGCAAAAATATTTACACCATTTATATTTATACTCAACGGTTTTGGCAACTGGTGTTTAAAACTTATGAACATTCCACCCGCCCATCCGTCACATGCCGTGCATACGGAAGAAGAACTCGATATGATTATCGATGCAAGTTATAAAGGCGGAGTGTTAAATGAAACAGAAAGTTTATTGTTAAAAAATTCGCTCAAATTTACTGATTTGAATGCAAAACAAATTATGGTGCCGAGATGTGATGTCACTGCGATTTCTGTTGATGTTGAAATAACTGAGCTGGAAAAAATCATTCTTGATAATCAATACACAAGATATCCTGTCTATGACGGCAATATTGATAATATAGTAGGAATTCTGCACGTAAAAGATTTGTATTCCTGCAAAATGAAAAATGAAAATTTTGAAATCAAACAGTGCTTGAGAAAACCGCTGCTTGTCCCTGAAACAATGACAACAGATGTGCTTTTACAAAATTTCAAAAACAATCATACCGAAATTGCGATTGTTATAGACGAATTCGGCGGAATGTCCGGTGTTATTACACTTGAGGATGTACTGGAAGAAATTTTCGGTGACGTACAGGACGAATTTGATGAAGAAGAAAACGATATTAAAAAAGTCGGTGAAAACAAATTTATTGTAAACGGACTTTTGCGAGTGGATGAATTTTTTGAATACTTTAACATCAACCAGCACGAAGAAGAAGTTGAAACAATTGCAGGGCTATTGCAAAAGCGTCTGGGCAGGCTTGCTAAAATGAATGATGAACTCCAAATTGACGGGTTAAAAATAAAGGTTGTAGAGTTTAAAGGCAGAAGAATCAAAAAACTTCTTGTTGAAAAAAACGATACTGAGAATGATTAAATTACAACCCTATTTTCAGATCAATTTTCAACTTGTGTATAATATCAAAGATAAGTGTCATCTGCACAAACACTTGTCTGTAATTTTCTTTGTTTAAGACAGTTTCAAAGGGCTTAAATACCTCAAAATAATCATCATAAGTGTTTACAAAAATCATTATATAATCATTGTCAAAAACACAATAAGAACGAGGAGCTCTACCTGCGGCAGTTGCAAAAACCTCGCCCAGTGTTCTCAATCTTTCCATAAAAGCTGTTGTTAAAAGGTATCTGGCTTCTATCTGGTCTGTTGAAAATACATCATATACATTTTCAAACTCAGGGTCTTCAAGGTTAACCTTTTGTAAATTGCCTGCAGTGCCCCATGATTTATCAGCTCTTACGACAGTTGTGCCCGTAAAATTTTTGGGAAATTTTACTTTTATTATTAACCCTTTAAAATCGGTTACGGTGCGGCGGGATTTTCCGCTCCCCTCAGTGTGTGTTAGAGTTGTTTCCTGAATAGAAACGGGTATTTTTTTATAAAATCCTGTTATTATATCATCCAAATCACAACTTTGTGCTCTCGGAAAAATGTTATATTCTTTAATATCCTGAAAACCTATTATTGCGGTTGAAGTGATATAAAACTCACCGAACGATTTTAAAATTGCCGGTAAAAATTTTTTCTTAATTTCTTTTCCTAATTTATCAAAACAAATGCTATTTATTATACAAAGCGGCATAAAAATTGAAAATAATATTGCAAAAATATACCACCCGGCATCCTTAATATAATTGGATACCAGCCATAGTGAAACAATTAAGCAAAGAGTACAAACAGACCAGGATAATGAGTTAAATTTTTGAACCTTTTCCAGCCGCTGTTGTTCAATTTCTTTCAAATTCGGCTCTATGCGATTTGCATATATTTCATCAAACTTTTTGGAGTATTCTTCGTAAGCCACAATTGTATTCCTATAGTTTATTGTTATTTAGCATAAAGTATAGCCGAATCTTAAGGTTATTGTATCAATTGAATAAAGTATGTTCAAACATGTCATTGGGAAGTTAATACTTTTTGGCAATGTAATAAGATTCTTTTTTCTTTATTTTGTAAATTAAGCGGACAGGAAAAAGGAATTTTTATGAAAGAGAAAAAAATACTTGTTGTTGTTACCAATACATCCGTAATGGATGATTTGAATAAAACCCCGACGGGAGTCTGGCTGGAAGAATTTGCGGTGCCGTTTTTGGAGTTTAAAAATGCGTCAAGTGATGAGTTTAAACTCTCCGTCACCGTTGCCAGCCCGAAAGGCGGTGCTGCCCCTGTTGATGAGGCAAGTCTTGAATGCAAGAATCCGACAGAATGGGATTATACAAAAAAATATCTGGATAACACCGCAAAATTGTCAGATGTTGATTATGAAAACTACGATGCAATATTTATCCCGGGCGGGCACGGTCCGATGTTTGACCTTGCAAAAGATGAGTTTTTGGGCGAGGTTGTTTCGTATTTTTATAATACTCATAAAATAGTTGCGGCTGTGTGCCACGGTCCTGCAGGTTTGATTAATGCAAAAACCAAAACAGGCGAACCTATTGTAAAAGGTATGCAGCTTACGTGTTTTACTAACAAAGAAGAAAAAATAGTAAAAAAAGATACCCTGATGCCATTTTTGCTGGAATCAAAATTAAGACACCTCGGGGCTTTTTTTAATGAGGCGTATCCGTGGCAGGAAAATGTAATAGTTGACGAAAATTTAATAACAGGTCAAAACCCTGCATCAGCTAAATTGCTTGCACAGACCGTCTTGAAAAAATTGAAGATAAATTAAACTTTATTTTAACCCTATAGCAGAGTATGATAATATTGTTTTTTGTCCAATAGCAAAAAAATATTTTTACGATTTTTGGGACAAACATAATGAAAATTGCGGGACAATATAATAATTTAACATTAAAACATTCATCAAACAGCAGTTATTCGCCGAATTTTGGCATCAAATTCAAAATGCCGGTGCTGCTGGCGGATATCTTTGTAAAACAAGAAGATTCCGCTAAAAATATTACTAAAATAAAGAAGCTCCATGCCGGAAAATTTGGTACTGAATGCAAAAACTCGATTCCACTTGCTAATTTTGAAGAAATGTTCGGACTTAAAGAACTGGAAAAGTTATATAAAAAAGGTCTTTCAACAAACACTGAGGGCTGGGCAGATGCTTTTTTAAAAGCAAAGGCAGACAGACCTCTTTCAACATCTTCAGTTTATGATTGTTCTGTGATGTATCTGTTTAACAAGGATACTAACACACATTTTTTGTACCATTCGCAGTTTAATAAAGACAAGACGGCTTTTGATACCTTGATAAAAACTTTTATGCCTGAGGGTTTTACAAAAGCTGATATATTACCGGGAATAAACAAATGGTACGCACGCCACTGGGAAACACTGCCGAAAATGCTGCAGGCACTTAAAGAAAACAATAAAAACGCCATTGTTAATGTTCATCATTACAGCTCTAAAATGCCGGAGGTTGTCGGCTATAAAGGAAATTTGTATGAAATACCTAACCACAGAATTGAAATGGGATTTTATGATAAAGGACAGGCAAGCTTTAAAATTTGTGATATGAAAGCTAACAGCCTTCTTGAAGAAGTTAAATATAATTCAAAAACTCTTGCCAAAATTGCCGTTACAAGAGAATTATACGCCCAAAAGGGCTATAATGCCGAAATACTCAAAATTTTAAACCGGCTGCTCGACGAATATCAGCAAAAACTTTTATCACAAATTGAACCGTAAACGTTTCAAAAGTTTTAAAAGTTATTTTGATTGCCTGAGCTATAAAGAATTAATGAGGTTCATTACCATAGATGCCTGAAGCTGGTTTGCCTGTGTAAACATTGCAAGAGCAGTCTGAGCAAGCAGCTCCTGCCTTGTGACATTAGCTGTTTCTTCGGCAACATCAACATCCATTATGGTGGAATATGCACCAATTAGATTTTCTTTTTGTACAACAATTGAATCGACGACAGAATCGAGTCTGGCACCGTATGCGCCGGCTGAAGCAATACGAGAGGTTACATCATCAATCGCTGCATCAATATCATCCAAAAATTTGGACGCACTGCGTGAATCAGCAAGAGCATCATCAACGGAAGTAAAATCTCCAGAACCGCCAATAAGATTTATACCTTCTGCAGTTGCTTCATTAAATACATTATTTACCGTGATAGAGTTTGCTGCTTCATCAGAACCGGTGCCGACCTGCAGCCTTAAATCTTTTGATGTACCGTCAAGCAAATTTAAGCTGTTAAAGTTTGATGCTGCAGCTATTCTGTTAATTTCATCTACACGCTGCTGAACTTCTTCTTTGATTGCATTACGGCTTCTTATATCATAAATTGATGAGGAAAATTCAACGGTTAAATCCCTTATTTCCTTCAATTGATCGTTGATTAAACTTAAATCTCCCGCTGCTGTATCCAGCATGTTTCCGGCAATTTGCACGTTTTGGTTGACAATGTTTAAACCTCTTAGCTGTGAATCTATTTTGGAAGCAACAAAATATCCTGCAGCGTCATCGCTGGCACTGTTAATTTTATACCCTGTTGACAATCTTTTTATAGATTCATTTAAGCTGTTCATTGCGTTGTTAAGTGATTTTTGGGTATATAATGCACCCATGTTGGTATTGATAACTATAGACATATTTACATCCTTTAAATAAAGAACCGGTGATACAGGTTCATAAGACGACACACAGAAGTTTTCTTATACTAAAGTATTAAAGCAGAAAACACATCCGGTAAGGAAAAACCTTTAATCCCTACAACTTTAGTATAGTTTTGTTTTTATAATTATTAAACCCTGCCGGCACGTAATTTTTACAAAAGTACATATATTTTTTATATTGTTTATATATATCAGCTTAAAAATTACGCAACTGTCATTGAATAACTTTATATCGCAGCAGGTATTAAAAGACAAAGATTGAAATTCTCTAATGCTGCGATTCTGTAAGTTATCAGGAGAAATTACCTTATGAAAAACTTGTATAAGTTACAATGGCGTGATAAAATCGAGGTACGTTGTAGAGGAAATAAAGGAACATACAATGAAAAAAGAGTTGATTTTTATGGGACCACCGGCAAGCGGAAAAGGTACACAAACAAAAAAACTTTCTGCAGAAACAGGTTTTATCCATGTAGATACCGGTTCTTTGCTTAGAGAAGCAATGGCAAAAGGTACCGAGGCTGGTAAAATAGCAAAAGACTATGTTGAAAAAGGTGCTCTTGTACCGGTAGAAGTTGTTGCACAGATTATCAAAGACAGACTTTCTCAAGACGACGTACAAAACGGTTTTATTCTTGACGGTTTTCCTCGCAGCCTTGAGCAGGCTGATATGCTTGATGAAATGCTTAAAGAAATTGATGCCGGTAAAGAAGTCAGCACAAAAGTTATTTACTTTGATGTACCGATTGAAAATCTTATGGAAAGAATCATCTACAGACGTTCCTGCCCCAAGTGCGGAGCTATATACAATTTAAAAACAATGCCAATTAAGCAAGAAGGTATCTGCGATGCATGCGGCAGCGAGCTTGTGCAAAGAAAAGACGATACTGAAGAAATTGCTAAAAACAGATTTGACACATACTTTAAACAAACAGCTCCGTTAATTGATTTTTACGAAAAAAGAGGCAATCTTGTAAAAATCAACGCTACAGGCTCTGTTGATGAGATATATGAAAAGTTAAAAGAAGTAATAAAATAACTTCTTTGGGAAGAAAATATGTCAGTACATAAAAAATCAAAAGAAGAACTTAAACTGATGAGAGAAGCCGGTAATATTGTCGCACTTGTTCATCAGGAAATGCGAAAAATAATTGAACCCGGCATAAGTACAAAAGACCTTGATGAAGCAGCTTTAAAAATAATCAAAGCAAATAAAGCTGTTCCTACTTTTTTAGGATATAACGGTTTTCCGGCTTCGATATGTGCATCTCTTAATCATGAGGTTGTTCACGGAATACCGAATGAAAAATGCATTTTAAAAGAAGGCGACATTATATCAATCGATGTTGGTGCTACTTACAGAGGTTTAGTTGGCGACGGTGCATGGACATATCCTGTCGGTAATATTTCAGACGAGTGCAAAATGCTTCTTGAAACTACCGAAAAAGCTCTTATGGCGGCAATTGCGGTTATGAAAGACAATGTTCTGCTTGATGACGTATCAGGTGCTGTTGAAGATGTTGCAAATTCAAAAGGTCTTGGCATTGTTCGTCAATACGGCGGGCACGGCGTAGGACGACAGATGCATGAGGAGCCTTTTGTATTTAATTACAGAGTCGGCAACAAATTTGTTATCAAAAACGGTATGACTATTGCAGTTGAGCCAATGCTTAACCTCGGCGGTGATGATGTTCATACGCTGGAAGACGATTGGACAGTCGTAACAAATGACGGCAGACCTTCCGCTCACTTTGAACATACAATTCATGTTACCGAGGGTGAAGCTGAAATCTTGACCAAACTTATGTAAATTTTAATAATACAAATAAAAGGAACCTTTAATTTTATTTTAAAGGTTCCTTTTTTATTGTTTAAATTTTGTCTACATTATTTTTTCAAGCCCGTAAATAAAGTCATTATGATTTGCTACATATTTTATTGCGAGTTTTACACCATCCATATAGCATTTTCTGTCCATAGAATCATGACGGATAGTGAATATTTGTCCCGATGCACCGAATAATACCTCTTGAGAAGCAATATAACCCGGCATTCTTACGGAATGAATGTGAATATCCGAGTATGATTTTCCGCCACGTGAACCTTTAATGGTTTCAACTTCTTCGCAGTTGCCGCCTGTAAAAGTCATTTTCCCTGATTCTGACATCATGAGGGCTGTTTTTATTGCAGTACCAGAGGGCGCATCTTTTTTCTGATTGTGGTGAAGTTCGATTATTTCTGCATTATCAAAATATTTTACTGCCTGTTTTGCAAACATCATCATTAAAACAGCTCCTGTTGAAAAATTCGGTGCAATCAAACATCCCAGACCTTTCGCCTGTGACATTGCATTTAACACTTCCATTTGTTCATCCGAAAGCCCTGTTGTACCAATTACAGGTCTTACATTGTTTTCTATACAAATTTTAGCGTTTTCAAATACTGAAGCCGGCTGGGTAAAATCGACCATAACCTCGGGTTTATGCATTTCTATCGCTGATTTTAAATCGCCTGTTATTCTGACATTTTTATCAGGGCAGACATCAGCATCAATGTTGTTTTTATCAACTGCGCAAACAAGCTGAAGCTCATTATCTTTGCAAACAGCATCTATAACCTCTTTGCCCATTTTGCCCATAGCACCGATTACGCCGACTTTAATCATATTATTGTCCTTTCTTATATTATTGCAGTCTTTATAAAAATTTATAAGTTAACCGAAAAGAGCTTTAACAAAATCAACTGCATTAAAATCTTTGAGGTCTTCCATTTTTTCGCCAACACCAATCAATTTAACAGGAAGATTCATATCTTTTGCAATGGAAATTATAATACCGCCCTTAGCCGAACCGTCGAGTTTTGTTAAGGCAACCGAGGTAAGATTTACGCATTCCGTAAAAACTTTTGCCTGAGAAAGTCCGTTTTGACCTGTGTTTGCATCAAGTACAAGCATTGATTCCCTCAAAGAATCCGGAGCGTTTTTATCTATAACATTTTTTATTTTTGAAAGCTCCTGCATAAGATTAAATTTGTTTTGCAGCCTGCCGGCTGTGTCGATGAGGATTATATCATAATTTTCATTTTTTGCTTTTTTTATTGCATCAAAAACTACAGAAGCAGGGTCTGCGCCGTCGTTTCTAACAATATCGGCTCCGGCACGTTTACTCCAGATGTCGAGTTGTTCTTCCGCTGCAGCACGAAAAGTATCGCCTGCGGCTACAAGAACTTTTTTACCCTGTTGTTTGAACCTGTGTGCGAGTTTGCCGATTAGAGTAGTTTTACCGGCACCGTTTACACCTACTATAAAATACAAGTTAAGCTCGTTTTCTTTATAATTTAATGTTGTTGAGCCGGCAGCATTTAATATGGACGAAAATTCATTTTGAAGATACTCTTTAACCTGAGAAGGCTTCATATTATTTTGTTGACGGAGTTTGTCAACGATAGATGAAGCAGTGTTTACACCCAAATCAGCTTTTATCAGCAATTCTTCCATATCATCGAGTATAAATTCATCAAATTCTTCTTCGTTTTCAACGTGCTTTATGATATTCCCAACAAGTGATTGAGAGGTGTTTTCTATGGTCTTTTTTAAAGATTCAAAAGTCAGAGAAAAAAAACCTTTTTTTTCAGGCTGAGATGGCTGCATATCAGGTGCTGTATGATTTTCAACAGAAGTTTGCACATTGCCTGTGTCAGGCAACTGCTCTGTTTTTGGGGCTTCTTTTTTCTTAAAAAAATCAAACATTGTTTAAATTTTCCTGTAGACCGGTTTGTTTTAGTTAAAAGCAGTATTTTTATTAGTTATTGTTTCTCTTTTTTTCATCAATAACTTTACCGAGAATACCGTTAATAAATGATGAAGAATCATCAGTAGAATATTTTTTAGCCAGCTCTAGAGCCTCATCTACCACAACTTTTACGGGTGCGCTTTCTATGTACATAAGTTCACAGATGGCAATTCTTAAAATATCTTTATCGATTTTGACGAGTCTGTCAATATCCCAGCCACGTGCAAACTTACTGATTAAACCATCTACTTCTGCAGAATGTTCTTTAAAGGTGTTGGCTATTTCTATAACATAGTTTTTGACATCACCAGTGTACTCAAGGGCTGTCATTTCTGCAATTTCAAGAGCAAGAACTGTTTTTTCGCAAATGTTTAACAGCTCATCAAGTCTGCCGCTGAGATCTGAAGTCATAGGCAATGCAACCGGAATATTGTTTGACTGCAAAGGTCTTGAAAGATTCACCGGACTTTCGGCCTCATAAGTATCAACATACTCTTTCATTGCATTTATTGCGCCGACAGATAACTTTAATTCATCCAGTGCGTTGTTTGTTAATGTCCTTACTGATTTGAGTATAATATCCTCAAATTCAGCCTGATTGTATTGTGTAATTTTTTTATCAAATTGAGAAAATAATATTAAAGCCAGTTCTCTTGCAGCTCGTCTTGCTTGCATAATTGTTCCTTTTATTTATATCTTTTGCTTTAATTATTATATCCACAAAAAAACTATTAATAAAGCAATTTTATAAATTAACTTTTGTAAAAATTATCTGATTATATTGGGGGTAAAACGACAATGTTCGGGTGCTTTTGCAGCCATACGTGCTTTGTAATCGACTCTGTAGTTTGCCCATTTTGCTTTTATGTTATCAATCATTTTGGAAAATATATTTTTTGTTGCCGGTTTAGGTGAAAGAGCCATCGCAAGAATCGCCGTGAGTGAAACTATTGAACCTGTAATAATTGCGGTTGTGTCGCTTTTTATAATTTCCCATAAAGAATTAATCTTTTTAGGTTTTGCAGCCTGTGCGGGTGCGGCAGGCTGCTGTACGACAGGCTGCTGTGTTTGCTGCTGAGGCATTGTCTGCTGCGCTGCGGGTGTTTTTACGGTTGTATTGTGCGTCTGATGTGTAACATTTATCTGTGCAGGTACCGGATAAATCCCCTGCTGCGGTGGTACATTCTGTACGGGCATTGCGTTGCCGTATTGCATATAGTTTGAGCGTACACTTGAATTGTAACCGTTGACCATAGTTTTTTCACACTCCTGAATTTCACACTTCCGTATTACTTTTAATAAAACAATCAAAGGTAGAAAATTGCCCACGTATTGACAAAAATCAAGAAATGTAAAACTCACATAATGTGTTACTTTCAGTCAATACCTCTCGCAATTTATCTCAGTCTTAATTAACGCAGGGTGGGCACAATGTCTTGTGAATAATAAAATTTTGTTAATAAATAACGTGCGGCTTGCCCATTAAATACTAAAAAGGCGGGCACGTTTACACTTTATCCAAACTACCGGCTATGCCACTACTACATAAAAATTTCAGGTATGACATATAAAAAAGCCCTTTTGCTTTTAAACAAAAGAGCTTTTATTTTAATAAATTTATTTTTATTTATTTTATTTTGTTTCTTTTAAGAAGCTTTCATAATTTCTTGCAAGAAGCTGTGTCTTAATCTGGTTGCTAAAATCAAGTGCAACACCGACCATGATGATTAAAGACGTAGCCCCGATACCTTGCAGGGTTGTAATGTTTGTAATAAAAGATGCGCCTGACGGAATCAAAGCAACAACACCCAAACATAATGCACCAAGCAGGGTTAATCTTGAGATAATTTTGTCTAAAGCTTCTGCTGTAGGTTTACCCGGTTTTATACCAGGGATCGAAGAACCGTATTTTTTAAGATTGTTTGCAATTTCTTTCGGCTGCATATTAGGCATAATTGAAGCATAAAAGAAAGTTAAGAAAACAATCAAGAGGAAATACAATACATAGTGAACCCAGCCTGACGGATTCAGGAAATTAGCCAGCCATGTAATTGTATCTTTAAGTGCACCGGCAGGTAAATTTGCCTGACCGATGATACTTATAACCGTTGTCGGGAATAACAAAATTGCAATTGCAAAGATGATAGGCATAACCCCGCCCGGATTCATCTTAAACGGAATAAATGTATTTACACCTCCGTAAATTTTGTTGCCGACCTGACGTTTCGGGTTAACAATAAGTACTTTTCTTATAGCTTCCTGCATTATTACAATCAATACCATTGTGGCAAAAAATATTGCTAACAATACAAGAAGTCCGAGCTGCAGCGAGGAATCGTTTGCAACAAGCTGACCTGTCTTTTCGCAATAGAAAGGAATCCTTGAAATGATACCTACAAAAATCAGCATAGAACCGCCGTTGCCGATACCTCTTTCCGTCATCAATTCAGCAAGCCACATTACAAATACAGACCCTGCAGTAAGAATAATTGCAGAACCTATAAAGAACGCAACATGAGATACACCCGGCAAAATAGCTGCAGGTGCCTGATGCAATAAATACAACAGGAAAATACATGCCTGAAAGAAGGAGATAAATACAGTAAAATATCTTGTGTATTGAGAAATCTTTCTTCTTCCCGCTTCGCCTTCTTCTTTTTGTAATTGTTCAAGATGCGGTATGATAACAGTCAAAAGCTGCATAATGATAGATGCGGTGATATAAGGTCCGATACCTAACGCAAGGATTGATACGTTAGCCAGCGCACCGCCCGAGAATAAATCTATAAAACCTATAATGTTATTTCCCTGTGCAAGTTTGGAAAAGACTTCGTTGTTTATACCGTATAACGGCAGTGCAACGCCGAGTCTGAATATTACAATCATTGCAAAAGTAAATATTAACTTTGATTTCAAGCCGGAAGCCTGAAGCATAGAAACCACATCGTCCATAGACTGCTGTTTCATTTTTGCATTTTGCATTTATTTTCTCTCCATATTAATCCGCCCCAAAATTTTGTGCGGTAAGTATAAGTTAACTGCAAGCCGTAATTTTCGGCTTGCAGTTATAACATTTTAAACTAATTCAGCTTTACCGCCTGCTTTTTCGATTTTTTCTTTAGCTGACGGAGTGAAATATCTTGCTTTAACAGTTACTGCTTTAGAAATTTCACCGTTGCCGAGTACTCTCAATATTTCAGAACTCGGGTGAGCTTTGCCGTTTTCGATTAACCAGTTTAAGTCAACTTCTTTGGCGTCGAATTTTTCAAGGTCTTTAACGTTGATTTCAGCGCAATTAAGAGCTGCAAAATTTTTAAAACCTTTTAATTTCGGCATTTGTCTGTAAGACGGCATCTGTCCGCCTTCAAAACCTCTTTTTTGAGAGTTGCCGGAACGTTGACCTTCACCGTTGTGACCACGGCAAGAAGTTTTACCGTGTCCTGAGGATCTGCCTCTGCCTACTCTTTTTGTTTTGTGTGTAGCACCGTCAGCAGGTCTTAAATCTTCTAAAGTTATTCTTTCTGCCATTTTTATATTGTCCTTATTCTAAATTATGTACTATTTAATCACTGTAACAAGGTGAGGAACTTTGTTTACCATACCCATAATTGTGGGGCTGGCAACATGTTCAACAACATCGTTAGTCTTTTTAAGACCGAGAGCTCTTACGACTTTTATCTGGTCTTTTGTTGAGCCGATTAAACTTCTTGTAAGTTTAATCGAAACTTTTTCCATTTTATCTTTAGCCATTTTAATTATTTCCTTTTCTTATTTGTTCTGATTAAAACTTACGTTAATTATGCATTGAGCATTTGTTTAAGTGACAAACCTCTTACTTTAGCAACGTCATTGAAAGTTCTTAATTCTTTCAAAGCTTCCATTGTAGCATTAGCTGCGTTAAGCGGAGATTTTGAACCTAAAGATTTGCTCAAAATGTTTTCGATACCTGCAAGCTCTAATACTGCACGAACAGCACCGCCTGCGATAACACCGGTACCTTGAGAAGCAGGTTTCAACATAACAGCACCTGCTCCTGAACGACCTGTAATCGGGTGAGGAATAGTTGTTTTGAAGATAGGCACCGTAATAAGGTTTTTTCTGCCTTCTGCAATAGCTTTTTGAATAGCAATGATAACTTCGGAAGCTTTAGCACAGCCTACACCTACCTGACCGTTGCAGTTACCTACGATTACAATAGCTCTGAAGCTTAATTTTTTACCGCCCTTAACAACTTTTGTTACACGGCTGATTTGTACAACTCTTTCTTTCCATTCTGATTGAGGTGCATTTTCAACAGTTTCTACTTTTTTTCTGCCTTTGCCTTTAGCCTGACCTCTGCCTTTTTTAGCCGGAGCAGGTTTTTCTTCTGCAGGTTTTTCGGTAGCTTCTGTTGTTTCAACAGTTTCGTTTACTTCTGCTGTTTCTGCAGTTTGTTCAGTTTCAACAGTTTCAACTTCTTGAATTTCTTTTTCTTCCACTTTATTACCTTTCCTTAGTATTAATTATTAACTTTCGGGTATATTTTTTAGCAAATATTAAAGACAATTTAACAACAAAAATAAGGCTGGAATATATCCGCCGGACGTCTATTAAATTGTCGGGTAACTTTTCTGACAATATTTATCATACATGGTAATTTTTTTTATGCAATACGAACGGTAATATTTTGTAACGTAAAAACCTCATTTTTTCCTAATTTTAAAATTTGACTTATAATATATACATATTTTACCTATTACATGAAAGGCGGGCTCATTATGCAAAATAAAGCCGGAAAACAGAGATTACTAACAATATTGTTCATACTTGCAATAATGAATACCGTCGGGGCAGGAAGCGTCTTTTCCGAAGAAAATGTTGTTAATGTCAATTATAATGACACCGAATATTCTCAGGCAGGTACTGCATATTACAATAAAGGTGTTGAGTTTTTAAAATCAAATAATTACAGTGCCGCTATTGCTGAATTCAGAAAAGCCTTGAGAGAAAATCCTATTGACAAATCCGCCCGCATACAGCTTGTTAATACTTACCTTGAAAGGGCACAGTACTATAACAACAAAGCAATGGATTACAATAAAGCAGCTAATGACCTTCGTTCGGCAATTTTTTATATGAAATATTACAATAACGAGCCTGTCGAGGCAAAATATGCTGCTGACATAAACACAATGGAAGAAAATCTGGAAACAATTCTGTATGCAATAAACGCTGACCAGACGCCAAAGGGGCACCTTACAATGGGGAAATCCTTAAGGGCTCAGGGGGAATTTGCAGCGGCAATGACGGAATTTCAAAAAGCAGTGACCGACACGAACTGCAGAAAAGATGCTCTAGCTAATATTGGTTCGATTTATTATATTTTAAATTTAAATACCATGGCTATTGACAATTTAAAACAGGCAATAGCACTTGATGCCAAAAACAGCGATCTTCATTTAAAACTCGCAGGTGCCTATGAAAGACTCGGAAAAATTGATCTTGCCGCAGAAGAATACAACCTTGCTCTATCAAAAACCGGCAGCAACGATGAAATACTTATGTCTTTGGAAAATATCTGGAGGCAAAAAGTCGTTGACAATCCGCAGGATGCCGAAGCTCATGCAAATCTCGGGGCAGTCCTGCAGAAGAAAAAAGATTACGAGGGAGCACTTGCTCAGTATCGCAAAGCAGAATCAATAAACCCTTCAAATACTAATACCCGCCTCAATATGGGTACTTTGTATCAGGAGCAGAAGGACTACGAAACTGCAATTGAAGCTTATGACACAATTACAAATTTCAATCCTAATTTTATGCTTGCATACCTGTACAAGGCACAGTGCTATAAAGCTCTAGGCAAAAAGGAAGCTGCTATAGAAAACTACAAACTTGCTCTTAATCTTGACCCGTCTAATCAGGATATTAAAAACGAACTGTACAATATGTACGAAACAACAATGACGCCTGAGGAAAAACTGGCTTATTTAAAACAGGAAATCACTGAAGAACCTAAAAATGCCGGACTTTTATACAATTACGCTTACGAACTGCATAAAGCAAACAGAATCGCAGAGGCAATACCTTATTATAATCAGGTAATAAAACTTGCCCCGAAGAATGAAAACGCCTATGTAAATCTGGCTCAAGCCTATATGCAGCAAAGCAGCTATGATAAAGCACGTGCTGTTTTGAATGATGCACAGGGGCTGTTTCCTGAAAACCAGACAATAAAAAAACAGCTTGCCTCTATAGATGCAGAAACCGTATCACTTTTGTATAACGACGCCTCAAAACTTTATGCCGACAAAAAATATCAGGAGGCAATAGAGGTTTATAACAAAATTGTTCCGATGACACCCGAGGCTCTGCTTGGAATAGGTGCCTGCTATCAGGCTATGAATAATAATAAAATGGCTGCACAGTCTTATGCAAAATCCCTGCAGCTTGACCCCAAAAATGTAGAAACAGCTTATTTTACCGCACTTGCTTATGCAAACGCAAATGATTATGCAAATGCAAAAGCTTATGCCCAAAAAGCACTGGCTCTTAATCCCGAGCACAAGTCAACAAAAGATTTGCTGGCTTATGTTACGGAACAGGAATCCACAGCATTGATGGATAAAGCTCTGTCTATGATTGACAAACAACAATATGCTGAGGCTTTAAATGTTTTAAACAACGTAATCAAATCCGACCCTAAAAACGCAGATGCTTACTACTACAGGGCTACTGTGTATGATGCACAGAAAAAATACCAGCTTGCAATTAATGATTACAAAAAAGCTTTGCAATATAATCCCAAACTCACTATCACAAATTATTCAATTGCAATAGACTATGATTATCTTGCTCAGTACACAAATGCCTTGAGCTATTATAAAAAATACCTTGCCGAAACAAAAAAAGTAGGCGAAACAAATGACTATACAAGGTATTCCACAAAGAGGATACAGGAACTTAAAGCCTATGACCAACCTGCAGTCAAACCGGCAGCAAACAAATCAGGCACCCCGGCTGCTTCAACAACAAAATAACAAAGATATTCTTATAAAAATCGGCAATGTCGGGCTTAAAAGCCGGGTAACACTTGCCCCTATGGCAGGTATTACAGATTTGCCGTACAGGCAGATGATAAGAATGTTTTCCTCAAACAGTCTTCTTACCACAGAGATGATAAGCTCTGAAATGCTTATGCAAAACAGAAAAGACGGGGATAAAATTCTTGAAAACCGTGAAAATGAGTTTCCTCTTGTTTATCAGCTATCGGGGCATAAGCCTCAAATGATGGCAAATGCAGCAAAAAAACTTTTGAAACTGGAGAGAAAACCGTCTATTATCGATATAAATATGGGCTGTCCGGTGCGCAAAGTGGTGTGCGGCGGTGACGGTTCAGCACTTATGCGAACCCCTGAGCTGGCTTCGGATATTGTAAAAGCATTAAAAGATGTGCTGCAAGAGGTTCCGTTGAGTGTAAAATTTCGTCTTGGCTATACTTCTGCAGAAATAAATTTTCTTGAGTTTGCACATCTTATGCAGGACTCTGGGGCTGATGCAATGACAATCCATTGCCGAACACGTGCCCAGATGTATTCAGGCAGTGCAGACTGGAGCAAAATTTCCGGTATAAAAAAAGAAATAACCGTTCCGGTGTTTGCAAACGGTGATGTCGTATCACCGCAGAGCGCAAAAGAATGTCTTGAAATAACAGGTGTGGACGGAGTGGCAATAGGTCGTGGAACTTTAGGTGCTCCTGATTTAATACACAGGATAGAACACTTCCTTTTAACAGGCGAATTACTTGCAGAAGCCGGTATATCAACAAAAATAAAATGGGCAAAACAACATCTCGATGCCGAAGTCAATTTGCGTGGCAAGAAAAACGCAATTCCTTTTATGAGAAAATTTTATCCGTATTACATAAGAGGTATTCAAAATGCGGCTGCTGTCAGAGGCAAGCTTATGAGCGCAACAGATTACAATGTAATTGTTGAAGAATTGAATCAAATATCACAACAGGCTTTGTAAAGATGGAAAACAGTGATAAAAAATATTATACATATCTTATTTTAACAGTTGATAACAAACTGTACTGCGGCTATACGGATGACCCTGAAAAACGTTTTGAAAAACACAAAGCGGGTCTTGCAGCAAAATATACAAGGGCACATAAACCTTTAAAAATGGTTTATGTCAAAGAGTTCACCACAAAATCCGAAGCAATGAAAGAAGAATGCCGCATAAAAAAACTTAAACGCAAACAAAAAGAAGAACTCTGTTTATTATATAATGACTAATTAAGTGGATAAGGAAAAGTTTATGAAAAATTATCAGTTCTTTTGTGATTTTGACGGTACTATTACAAAAGAAGATACTTTAAATAAATTTTTACGGATATACGCAGGCGACAGATGGCTTGAATCCGAAAAAGAATGGATAGAAGGAAAAATCGGTTCAAAAGAATGTATTGAAAAACAAATGCAGCTTTTTGACAATGTGGATTACAAACTTTTAGAAAATTTTGTTGATTCCATAGAAATTGATGAAACTTTTGTTAATTTTTTAAATTATATAAAATCACAAAATATTGATTTTTATATAGTATCTGACGGATTTGACTACTTTATCGAACGGATTTTGAAGAATTATAATATTTCCGGCATAAAAATTTTTTCAAACAAATTGAAAATAGAAAACGGAAAATTCCAAACTTTTTTTCCGAACTATAATGAATTTTGTACTCCACGTTCCGGAGTGTGCAAATGTAATGTAATAAAATCGAACAGAATTGTTACAAAACGTGTATTGTATGCCGGTGACGGAATATCGGACTTTTGCGCCTCTAAAAATGCGGATTTTTTGTTTGCTAAGGGCAGACTGTTGGAGTATTGTAAAAATACTAAAATTGATAATATGATAGAATTTAAATCTTTTAAAGAAATAGAAGATTATATAAAATTGTTGTAATTAAGGAGAGAGAAAAATGCCCGGCACAAAAATGCGGTTGTCAGATGAGGAAATTAAAGCAATAGATAAAGAATATTGCTCCTGGGGTGATACCGTTCACTATCACGAGGAACAAACCATATTCAGAGATTGTGAAGGCTCTTATATGTATGACAGCAAAGATACGCCGTATCTGGATTTACAGATGTGGTATTCCAGCTGCAACCTCGGCTATAAAAACAAAAGGGTGCTAAATGCTGTACTTGACCAGTATCAGACAATGCCGCAAATATCTTCAAGATTTTTGTATGACTACAAAGCACTACTGGCACAAAAAATTGCCAAAGCCAACATTGACAGATACGGCATTAAAGGTCGTGTACAGTTCAACGTAGGCGGTGCTCAGGTTAACGAAGATATGTTGAAGTTAATCCGTAATTACACAAAAAAACCGAGAATGTTTGCGTTTATGGGCGGATATCACGGCAGAACAATCGGCACAACTGCAGTAACTTCAAGCTACAGATACAGAGAACATTTCGGGCATATTTCAGACACCGCACATTTTGTTCCGTTTCCTTATTGCTTTCGCTGTCATTACGGAAAAAATTGCGAAACCTGCGGAATGTACTGCGTAAAACAGTTTGCAAGACTTTTTGAAAGTGAATATAACGGCGTTTGTGACCCCAAAACAAAGGATTGCGAATTCGGCGGTTTTATAGCAGAACCGCTCCTGGGCACAGGCGGTTATATTGTTCCGCCTAAAGGTTACTTTAAAGCACTTAAAGAAGTTCTTGACGAGCATAATATTCTTTTTATGGTTGATGAGGTTCAAATGGGCTGCTTTAGAACAGGCAAACTCTGGGCTATGGAACACTTTGGCGCAAAACCTGATGCAATGACTTTTGCAAAATCTATCACAAACGGTATGAATCCGCTTGCCGGCATGTGGGCTAAAGAGGAATTGATTAATCCTAAAATATTCCCTGCCGGCAGAACACACTCAACTTATGCTGCAAATCCGATAGGCACACGTGCAGGCTATGAGGTTATGTGCATATTTGAAGAAGAAAGAGAAACCCTTGAAAAAGAAATTGCACGCAAGGGCAAAAAATTCTTAGACGGCTTGAAAGTTCTTGAAAAGAAATACAAAAATATCGGCACGGTAAACGGACTCGGCTTTGCGCTGAGTGTTGAAGTTACCGAAAATGACGGCTATACACCTGCCCGGGAACTTTGTGATGAAATTATTGAAGCCGGTCTTAAAGGTGATTTGACCTATAAAGGCAAAAAATGCGGTCTTATACTCAATAACGGCGGTTATTTTAAAAACATAATCACAATAGTTCCGCAGCTTTACATATCCGATGAAGAAATTGATATGACATTGGAGCTTATGGAGCAATTGTTTGAAAGATATATGGAAAAAGCCTAATTTTATAAGGGTAATAGTATTGGGACAGAGTTTAGATTTTGAATTTGTACACGAATATCAATGTAAAAGAGCAGTACTGTTATTCCACGGAATGACGGGCAGTCCTTTTGAAATGAAAAAAATGGGCAGAGCATTGTTCGAGGCTGATTTTGATGTGTTTTGTTATTGCCTGCCCGGGCACGGTACGAGTCCTATTAATATAAAAACCGTCCGCTGGCAGGACTGGTACAACGATTCCGTAAATCACTACAAAACTTTGAGCGAAAAATATGCTGAAGTTTATATGGGCGGATTGTGTATGGGCGGTGTACTTGCACTGGCGATTGCAGCGGAACACGAAGGCGTAAAAGGCATAGTATCTTTGTCTACAACTCTGTATTTAGACGGCTGGACAATCCCGTGGTATAACTTTTTTATGCCGCTCGGGCTGCACACAATTCTCAGATATTATTATTCTTTTCCAGAAAGAGAGCCTTACGGTTTAAAAAATGAAGTTTTAAGAAAAAAAATAGCAGCACTGCAAAAAAGAAATACCGAGGCACTTGATAACTACCCGATGTCTTGTATTTACGAACTTTTAAAACTATCAAAGTTTGCACGAAAAAATATGTGCAAAGTCACAACACCTGTACTTTTAATGCATGCAAAACAGGATGATTTAACAAGCACAAAAGGTTCAAAATTTGTATATAACAACATAAAATCGGAAATAAAAAATTATATAGAACTCGAGGACAGCTACCACCTTGTTGTGATGGATAACGAGCGGGATTACGTGTTTAAAACCTCAATAGACTTTTTAAACAGCCTCTCAGATTTTGCTCCAGGACTTGAGTCCGGACAGGTTGCAGAAAGTGCAGGCGTGTAATGAAATTTGATATAATCAATGTTTTAAATATTTTAAAATTAATGCCTGTGTCACTTGTTTTGTTGATTGTGTCGAATTTGCTTTTGATAATCGGGTTTGTCGTTGGCAAAATTATTCTGCATAAAAACAAAAATGCCGTTAAGTTTTTTGCTTATTTTTCTGTTGTAATCTGTGTACTGTTTGCAATTTATTTTATTTCAATAATATGGTTTGCACTGTGTAACCTGTTTACACCTCAGGCAGTTTACAGCGTTGTTTTAATGATATTTTTGTTTATGCCCTTTATTATCGGGCGTTTTGCTACTTATGAAAGAATACATTTTTATACTAATATACAGATTTTAACGCTGATTGCAAGTCTTATTCTTGCCTTCGGGCTGGCTGTTTGATTTACGGGGAATTGATATGTTTGAAAGATATAAAGAAGAATTACAGGAACTTAAACAAAATTTTTGCGACAGAAAGCTTATCTCGCTGAAAAAAGCCGGAAAATACATTTTTGAAGAAAATAAAAAATATCTCAATTTGTCTTCTAACGACTATCTAGGCATAGCAGAGGACAGAAAAATTTTAAAGAACTTTTTTAAGATTGCTGATTTTTCTATGGGCTCGGCTTCTTCAAGACTGCTTACCGGCAGCTCTTATGTCTATGCAAAATTGGAGTGCCTGCTTGCTGCATTGTACAGAAAAGAAAAGGCACTTGTTTTTAACAGCGGATATCACGCTAATACCGGTATTATGTCGTCATTGCTTTCCCCAAAAGACGTTGTTTTCTGTGACAAACTCAACCATGCCAGCATTCTTGACGGTATAAAATTGTCCGGAGCAAAAATGTTCAGATACAAACATCTGGACTATGAACATCTTGAAGAACTTTTGCAAAAAAACAGAAATGATTACGACACCGCAATAATAGTTACTGAATCGCTTTTTAGCATGGATGGAGATATTGCGGATTTAAACAGACTGATTGAACTAAAAAATAAATATAGGGCAATATTTGTTGTTGACGAGGCACACGCTTTCGGCGTTTACGGAAACAGGGGACTGGGGCTTGCGGAAGAACAAAACTGCATCGGAGATATTGATTTAATCGTCGGGACTTTTGGCAAAGCAATCGGCTCTATGGGTGCATTTTGTACAGGACATGAAATTTTAATAAATTATTTAATAAACAAATGTCGTCCACTGATTTTTTCAACCGCAATACCTGAGATAAATATAGCATTTTCGTATTATGTAATAACTGAGGTTATTCCGAATTTAAAACAGGAACGCAAAGAACTTATCAAAACTGCTGACAGATTGAAAGAAAAACTGACATCTCTCGGGCTTAAAACTACAGGCAGCAGCCACATTGTACCGGTTATTCTCGGAGAAAATCAAACTGCTGTTAATGTTTCAAAAACCTTAATTAATAACGGATATTACCTTTTGCCTATCCGCCATCCTACGGTTGCGGCTAACAGTGCCAGAATAAGGATTTCTCTGAGAGCTGATATAAGTTATGAAGAAATTGCCTCTATACCTGATTTAATAAGCAAGACAATAAATGTTTAAAATCCGCAAAATCGAGCCTGGAATTCAAAAGATGTTAAATTTTCTTTTAATTATAAAACATTTCCGTTATAATAATTACCATTAGTGTGACAAAATCGAGGTATTATGATTTACGATTGCTTTACATTTTTCAACGAGCTTGATTTGCTTGAATTAAGGTTAAACATTTTAAACGATACTGTTGATAAGTTTGTCATCGTTGAAGGAACAAAAACATTTACGGGACAGGACAAACCTTTGAATTTTAAAGAAAACGAAGCCCGCTATGAAAAATTTAAAGACAAAATAATCTACATTGCTTTTGACGATTTTCCTGAAAATGACAATCCGTGGATATTAGAATCATTACAAAGAAATGCTATTGCACTCGGGCTTAAAGATTGCAAAGACGATGATATTATTTTAATTTCAGACCTTGACGAAATCATTTCCCCGCAGGCAATACAATCCGCACTAAAAACAATAAACACGGGTACGCCGATTAAAAAATTTGTGCAATACAACATGTCATTTTACCTGAATGTTATTAATGCAAAAGCTCCTTTATGGTTTCATCCCGAGATGTGTACCTACAAAAATTTTAAACACTGTCTGGATGATATTGATTATAACTACAATGAATTTTGTCCGAAAGAAGTAAACAAAGGCACAACCGCAAACAAAATCAGGATGTATGTTGAATGTGATTTAATTCCGCACGGCGGATGGCATTTTTCATTTATGGGCGGTGCAGAAAAAATATTATACAAATTTAAAAATTTTTCTCATCAGGAGTTCAGACCCCACCTGGATTCCATGATGCAAACTATTGCAGCCTCACTGGAAAACATCAATACAGTCAATACTTCCAACACTCACAGAGCACTGGGGTATGACTTACTGCCGCAATACCTGCAGGACAATATTGAAAAATACAAAGATTATTTGTCCCTAACACCTCGGGAAAAATTATGCAGACTCGATGATATAAAACAAGAGCAATTTGAGTCCATAAAAAAGAAATTTTTCCGCTACAGCATACAACGATTTTTATCTCTCGGTAAAGCAAGAAAAAGATACAAACGCAGATACAAATTTTTTAAAGAACAAAACAGAATCCTTCAATACTATTAATATATAAACTGCTGAAGGACGGATTTTTGTCTTAGTGTATCGTAGCATTGCGTCGAGGCGTTGTTTCTTAAATACTCAAGTATTGCGCCGCCGACTTCTTCGTTAGGGTCAAAAGGAATCTGTACAGGGTTTTGAGAATTTTTTATAAACATCGTCATCAATGGACCAAAGGCATCAGGCACAAGAGTTTTGCGATAAATTCCGGCAAGCATTACCTGCACATTATGAGATTTTGAGTAATTAAATCTTGAAATAACAGGATAAGTGTCCCCGACATTTTTTGCCCCTGCATCGATTATCCTGTTTAACAGGAATAATCCTGCAGTTATTTCCTTTTCGTCATCTGTGTTTTTAAGCATATCTGTTACGGGCGTTACTGCCTGCTCTTTGTAAGACGAAATTTTTTGCGCAAGTTGTTCGTCAAAAAGGGCGTGGTTAACCTGCGTATCAGGCAGTACAAAGTTTTTTGCAAAATACCTCACCATATCACATGGCTCTTGTGATTCAGTATGTGCAGGTCTTGCTGACATTGTATAAAAATTTTTAAAAACAACTGGCTGTATATGCATATTTTATGCTCCTTATGAATATACAAACGGCGGACCGTTTTTGATTTCATACAAAATATTTTCTGCTCTTGTTTTAAGCTCTGCTTTGTCTTTGCCGTTCATTGCCTGAACCCTGAATTCATCCATTAACGGTTCAATAACACTGCGTTTTTTTGTTTCAAAATTTTTAAGTTCTACGCTTACAAGGCGTTTTTGCAAATCAAGCTCTGTTTTTGCATTTTCTTTTATAACTTCCGCTTCTTTAACTGCTTCAACAGTTTTTGCACCAACGTATCCAACTGTTGTTACCGCAGCCATTCCGCCGAATACCATTTTCAAAAGCGGACTGTGAGGGTTAACAATCATATTGTACAAATGAGAACACAAATCACCGGTATAAGAGAACAATACGGGCTTATTGGAAGGTTTGCCGGCTATAGCTTCAGCCCCCTCATCCGTTAATTTTTCGACTTCTCTGGTTACGTACTCTTTATAACTTTTAAAAGTATCGCCGTTTATTGACGTATATTCACCCTCCGGAAGGTTTTTAAGGTCTTTAAAAAAGTCATCAAGCTCTCTTTTATTCAAATTAAGCGATACTATTCTGTTTTTGAGTTTTTCAAGAATCCCTTGAGAAGGATTTTCTATTTTTGAAACACTCTGTCCGAACTCCTTTAAAGTAGTCGAAGCTATGTCTTCACAGGTTTTAGCGGCAACATGCAGATTTTTCATTGCCAAAAGTGCGAGTATTGCAGCAATGACACTGCTAAAGCCTACAGCAGCAGCCGCAACAAGAGTGTTCCTTTTTTCTTTGGCATTAACCTCTGACGCTACAGTGTGAGAATTTTTAAAAGATATAAACTTTTTAAAGGTCGTATTTTCGTTGCCAACGTTGTTTTTGTGCAATACGGAATTAAGCTCTTTAGCTTTTTCGGCAAGCATGTTTCTTAAAATTTGCATTTTACCTGAAAAACTTTTGGTTTCTACCTCAATAAGCTGCTCCTGCAGGTTCCTTTGCACATCAGCCTGTTTTTTCCTTACCCAGATTTCTTTTACGCCGTCAACAAAATTTTTGGCGACAAACCCGATTGAGCTCAGCACAAACACGCCCAATGCGCCCATAACGTTTCTGTAATTAGGGTCACGAATCATCAAAAGCATTGCCAGATGAGGTTCATCATTAACGGAAACGTGTTTTGTCACCTCTTGCAGCGTTTGCCAGGGCTTAAGATTCTTTTTGATTTCAGCGGATTTTCTCAGCGCAAACATAGACCCGGCAATCACGCCAAACACACCGACTGTCGTGGCTAAAAGCGGGGCTAAAGAACGCTGCAAAGATTTTTCCTTATTATTTTTTTTATCTTTTGTTTCAAAAGTATCAGGTTTTACCGTTTTGTCGGGTATAACCAGATTGTCGTACATATTATCAATATCAGCCGTTAATGAGGCGGAAAACATATCCCTGTCTTTGATAAGGTTGTTTACAACAACGCCTTCTTTTAACTCGGATATATTCTTCTTTTGTGTCTGAGTATGATTTCTGTACTGTTTTTGGGTTTCTAAATCCTGATATGGTTTTATATAGCTCATTAATTAGTCATCGCTTTCTTGTTTTCCGGTGAATGGGGTTGGATTCTGTTTGGTTTGAAACAGAGTTTCACGTGTTGTATTTTCTTCGTGAATTAATTTTTGTTCTTCTATTCTTTTTACTTCTTCGTCTTCTTCATTTTCTGCTTCCGCAATGCCAAACAGACTGAAAATTTTTTTCTTAACGTCTTTTATTTTGTCTGAAATTTTCTTTTGAATTGCGGCTTTTGCTTCACCGAGCATTGCGGTTAACTTATCCGCAATATCTGCAATTTTTTGTTTTATTGAATCTGCAGTTTTTAAAATACTGTCTGCAAAATTTTGTATTGTACTGCTCAAGGTCTGTACTGCTTTAGAAAGAGGAGCAACAACAGTATCGAGCATAACAACTGCAGCTTTAACAAGCGGTTTTGGCAGCGAAGAATTGAGCAGCGCAAGTTTCATAGCGTTAATCTGAGTTTGAATATTATCAAGATGCGCCTGCAGAGTTTGTGCTGCAAACATCTGCTGCGTATGCAGTCTGGCTTCTTTCTGCGCTTTTAGCATCTGCCCTATGGCATAACACTCATTCCAGGTCATTTCTCTGGGTTTGTTATCACGTTTAACACCGCCTCCGCCGCCCATTCCGTTACAGATAGGGCAGGCACCCATCGGCAAACCGTGAGGACAAGTGCCTATTCTGTTATTATTCGCTGTCCGCTGCAGTGTTGCTGCCATAAAAAATATCCCTGTTTCTTAATTCCCGTACCACAGCAGGAAAAAACAAGGACAAAATAAGCTTTGCTTAAAATATGACCCCATGCCTAAATCCCGAAGCTATGGTTTTTATTTAAGAGTATTCCGGCTATAACGGTTGCGGCTCAGCCGGGGATTTTCACCCCTGTTCCCTCTTTTTTAATTTTACTTTTGACAAAATACAGTGTCAATTTTATTTCTTTATTTTTTCATATATTGTCACATAACTCTGATACCGTATGTTTTCTGATTGGAAATCATATACCTGTTTGGTTTTAAATCCTTTCGGCTCAAAGAAATTGTGGTCAAAATAACATCTTGAATTTACGACTTTTGCTCCGTCTTTATACTGGTCAGAGGTATAAAAGCCGCCGCCCTGTTTTTCATACACACAGGAAAAGGGTCTGTATTTCGGATAAAAAGCATTGCCGTTTTTAGCCAGTGCGTATTCTGTTTTTATATCTTTTGTTTCATTTAATAAAACAGTACTGATTAAAAGCTTTTTGGTTAATATTATATAATCGTAATCGTCATACTGGTAGTTTAAAGCGTTTTCGGGCAGCAGAGTTTCTATCTTGTACCCGTGACTGTTTAAAATATCAACAATATACGTGTTATCGGTTGCATCCGGAAATAGTGCAATCTTAGAACCTTTTGGCAGCTTCTGGATATAATCACGTATATAGCAGTATGAATTTTTACCGTCAAAACCAATGTAAAGAGCACATCTTATGCGTTCTCTGGCATGCATTAAAGTAGGCGTTTTTAAAATCACATTTGTAACATCAATGATGCCACGCCCAGCGAGGTTCGTACTGATAACAAAATAATATGACAACACAAAAAACAAGATTAACAGTTTTATTATATTCGTTTTCTTTATGTATGTTATTGCTAATACCGGTGTCGAGATTAATATCAAAAATGTTAAAAATCTTATGCTGTACACCATATATGCTATCGA
>CALUSA010000013.1 GCA_944323275.1 Candidatus Gastranaerophilales bacterium | reverse complement strand
ATTTGTTTTGATTTTCTCTTAATTTAAAATATGTTATAATAGGATATACAAAATTGAATAAATGATATATAATACAAACGTAATATATTTTAAGTTAAGAGACCAATCATAATTGACAAGAGAATAGTTTGCTCCTCTGCTTAATTGTACGAATAGACTCATTCTCTAAACCTCAACAAAATACGCTACAATGATATTCTACCTTAAAATTACCAGAATGTCATCTGTTTTTCTACATTTTCGCCTGCTTTTTTCTTGTATTTTGATTGTTTATAATCATACTTGTCTATACACACAGCAAGCCCCCACTGTTTGTCCGTTATATAAAAAGCCACTATTGAACCTGTTGAGGGTGCTATGAGTTTTAAATTTCTTATGTGCTGTTCTGTTTTGTCATAAGTTACGCAAGACCTTACATATATTGAGTTTTGCAGCATAAAATATCCCTGATTCAACAAAGATTTTCTGAACGCATTTGCCTGCCTCTGGTTTTCTTTTTCCACAACAGGCAAATCAAAACATACAACAAGCCAGCCCATACGATATTTACTCCTCATATTCCCGGTTCCTGTGTTTGTCTATGTGCAGATATTGTTCGTTTATGTCAGGCAAAAATATCTTTGAACAATCAAATTTTGTATAAGCATCAACTATTTTTTCAACGTAAATATCTATTGTATCAATGAGCTTGTAGCTTATGTTATCTATTTTTATTCTGTAATTTTTTATACATTCTGACAGGTATTTAAACCAGGCTTTGTAATTTTCCTGTTCGTAATCAAATTCGCACTCCTGTACAAATTGATAAAAATAATAATCAATAAAAGCCCTGTACGGCTCCATTAAGTCATAAACAAGCGGCGTGCTTTTGTATTTGCCTTTGTGGTGAATACCGAGGCTCGCAATAAGACCGTGAACTATAACAGAGCGGTAAACCAGAGAATTTATTACGGCATAGCCGTAATTAAGACAGCCGTTTTCAAAAGTTTCCGCTGCCAGATGTTCTCTTTTCATAGGGTTGCCGATTTCGACAAAATAATTCTGCCAGTACTGTTTTGCTATGTTTGCTTCATTCATAAGCGGACGGTTTATCAGGTTATACAGGTTATGTTCGCTGCAGCCGATAAGGTCAAGATTTTTTGCCTGATTTGTTACTTTAGCGAGCAGTATCTTTTTCCACAACTTAGTTTCAAAATCTATGTTTTGTTCTATCTGGCAATAAAAAACTTTAGGGCGTACAATCCTTTCTAAAGGTACACTCCAGCCAACCGGACGGTATGAAGTGTTGCAGTGCAGTATAACCACGTTATTTTCTAAAAGCCGTGACAAACAGTTGTTGGAAAATGCAATGCCCTGCGCTGCAACAATAACGGCACGTATATCCGCTAAGGCAATTGATTTTATTTCGCCTTCTTTATTTTTACAAAACAACAACCCCCTCTCAACAGAGAGGTAACAATCGGGTGTTGTGATGTGCACAACGTGATAGCTCATATTCTGTTTTTAATAATTATTTTTTAAAAGTCAATGTTTAAGAACTATATTTTTTAAAATTGGCGTCAGTAAGGTTTTTTACACTCGAATCAATTTCGATACCGTTGTTATTTTCGAGCTTTACTTCACCTTTTGATTTTATCGTTCTCAATTTGTACACACCTGCCGGATGTGTAGCTGCGCCGGCTTTAAAGTCGTTAGGGATATCAACAAGGCAGCCTGAGTAGAACATTTGACCGCCTGCGTACAGTTTGCAGCCCATATCAAGGAGTTTATCTCTTACTTCCTGTGTCTTTTTGTTGGAATACACGGGCATGACTTTTACAGCACCTTTGTCGTTGTAGTATAGTATTTGCCCTTTATGTCCTTTGGAGCATTTAAACTGTCCCTTAGTTCCTTTTGTTCCGTAGTCGCAGTATTCACCGATTCTGTCACGTCCGTTTGAGTCTTGCTCAAGCGTACCTTCGGAAACAACAATCATAACTTTTTTTACTTTTGTTTTCTTTTTGGGGTGGATATAGTCTTTAAGGTAGTTATACCACTCATCCGTTGAAGGTTTTTGTTCGAGCTTGTTTAAGAGGTCTGTTTTTATAACTTCATCGACTATATTTCTTACCTTTTTGTCTTTGGGTTCAAGCGTTTCCAGTGTAACCCTGTTTGTTATACAGGCTTTGCCGTTGATTATTCGTTTTCCGTATATTGTTTCAAGCGGTCTTGTGTTGCTTTTTAAGGCTTTTTTATTTGCATAAGGATAAGGTATTATGCCGTCTATAACCTTTTTTATAACATCAGGGTTAAAGCCTTCTATAACGTCTTTGTTCAGAGTTTTGTCGTATTTAAATTCTCTTGCATAGCTTATACAAATAGCATCGAGAGCGTGGTGTTTATCGTTCTGGCGGTTTTTCTTTTCAGCATCGCCGAGTATTGCATTAAGCCCGTATCTTTTTCGGATTGCAAAAGTGGAAGCACCGTTATTTACATAGATATGTCTGCTTTCGCCTTCCACCTGCAAGCCCCAGCCGAAAGTAAATGCTGTAATTTGCTGTGCAATTTTGGCAATATGGCTTGTTTCTGCAAGCCCGTTATAACTTTCAATAAGTTTTTCACAATCTTGCGGTTTGCTTGTTAACAGTTCGTATTTTTTCTTACCGAGCTGTTTTTTTATGTCGTTAAGCCTGTTAACATAATTTGCCCAGGTTTCCTTGTCTTTGGAAAGCCATTCATAAGGAGTTCGTCCCTGTTTTTTCTGGTTCTCTGCCCTGAAACAGAGCACTTTGTTATATAATGCATCATTGCCGCCCATTGTTCGTGGATAAATGTGGTCAATCTCGCATTTATCAAAGTCGGAAATTGCAATAGGCTGCCCGCTGTAGATACATTTCCCGCCTTGAATTTTTAAAAGTTTTGCTTTTTCAAAATTAGTCGGACTCAAAGCGTTTGCGTCAATAAGTTCCTGTTTTATCTGGTTGTTTTCTTTTTCCTGATTTTTCATATAAGATTCGGCACTCTGGGCTTTGATTCTGCCAAACAGTGAGTTATCCGCACCTTCTCTTACAAATTCAAAGATAACTTCGTCTGGTTTTCCGTATTTGCCTGCCAGATAGAACAGCAAATCTCTGAAAATTTGCAGACGGTTTCTTACAACAGGATTGGTTATACCGCCTATCATTAGATCTGTTTTTTCTCTTGTGTTTTCTCCGACAGCCGCATTTTCGTTCCTGTTGTCAGGTATATAGAGATTATTCCAGTCCCCTATTTTAGATAGCATTGTACGGATTTCTTCTTTCGTTATTCCGTCTTTTGTGTCTTGCGGGTCTATGTATTTTGAAACCTTCATATTTTGAGGATACAATTCGCCCGAGAGGATTATGTCTGTCATAATCAGGCATGCCCTGCGGCAAAAAGACGAACGCCCGCTGATATCAGCTTTCATCGGTTCAATTTTGTCTATAATTTTCTGTCCGATTACGTCTTCAATTTCTTTTTTAGTAATTGTTGTATCGAGTTTATTATCTCTGCCTTCTGTTTTAACAAGCCAGTTTTGATAAATTGTATTTATATCATACGGGCTGAGTCTGACTTTATCACCGCTGCCGTTTGTGATTCTCAAATTTTTTAATTTTAACAAGAGCACCAGAGTAACGTTTTCGAGAGTATTTGCTTTGCAAACATTTCTTTTAGGCAGAAGTTTGCATTTGCTGATAATTCTGTTGTCGAATCTCGGAATTTTCTGCCCTAACACACCCTGCCAATCATGCTCACTGCCGAGATATTTTCGGTAATCAGGGTTTACATAAGAGCCGTAGGCTTCTCTGTATTCACCGTACAAAAATTCTTCCGGAGTATATTTGTTTAATTCCGGCAATTGTTTTTGCGCATTTGTCCAAAGAGCGGTTAATTCTTTTTCGACAAGGTTTCTCGGTGCTACATAGTTTGTCGCACGTACTTTGTTGAAATTTTGCTGGGGGTTGAACGGTTTTAATTCGTCCGGGGTGTCCTCAGACCACATGCCGAGTCGTAATGCATCATAGTAGCAGGGGTATTTGTAGTTTTCGTTTTGAATTAGTTCTTCGCCGTTTTCCTGTGTATATTTTTTAGCAAGTTCGAGGTTTTCTTTGTCATCATCTGTCTGGGCTGATTTCCAGGCTAGATTCGGGTCATACCCTCTGCGCTGCATTGCGTTATGCAGTGCTTTATATATCTGCCAGGTTTCGAGTTTTTTATCTTGAAGGAGTGCGATTCTTAAAAGACAGGAATTATAAATCGTAGAATCCCCTTTAGCGGCAAATTCTTTTGTGAATTTTTTGTCATCTTTGCTTAAAATCTCAAGATTGCAATCCCGCCATATTTTATCAAAATATTTTTCACGTGCTTTATGAGCATTAAGGGTTCTGAAGATTCGTCTTCTGTCCCTTAATGAAGCAGCGTCAGCGTGATCAATATCAATAATTACTGATTCCGCCTCTTGTATATCATGTCCGCAGCGTGCACAATAGCCGATGCTTGTTTTACCTAAATCGAATGCAAATACTTTTTTATTTTCCATACAACCCCCTGTGATGAGGTAAGTATAACACATTGAGTTTTTAAATTCTATCTTTTATTACGGAATTTATGCGGCGGCGAAGCTTTGTATCATTGATATCCGGAGTTTTAAAATCATCAATGTTTATTGTGTCATTGATTTTCAGGTAATAGTTAACGGGCTTTTCGCCTGCATCGTATATTTTTTGGTGCTTTGCCAGAAATTTGTAATCACAGGTTATATGAATTGGTACAATAGGTACATTTGCATACATTGCAACGGAAGCAGCCCCGCTGTGGAGTTTTAGGGCTTCTCCTTCAACACTGCGTGTACCGGTAGGAAAAATTATTACATTGTAGCCGTCTGACAATGCCTGTTTTGCTTCTTCTTTAAGAGTGTCGTTATTTTCATCGTTTATAAGGTAGGTGGATTTTACGATGTTGCTCATAATCGGGTTTTTCTTTATTTCGCTTTTTACAACACATAAAGTGTCCGGTATCAAGCCGATTAAAAGTACTATATCAATGTAGCTGGGGTGGTTTGCCACAATCACGCTGCCTTTTAGTTGTGTTAAAAACTTTTTCTGTTCGTCTGTTACATTAAATTTTATTGTGCCGGTTTTTTGCATAAAATCGCTGAAAAAAGCCCATAGATTGTGCACAACACGGCAAAAAACTTTGCGTCTGTTTTCTTTTTTTATGAACAAACTCATTAACGGTATTATAATAAGTCCGAGTACAAGCGACCCTGCACCGAAAAATGCAAAAGAAAAAATTACAACAAATGCACGGAAAAATTTTTTCATTTTATCCGTTGCTCCTGACAATGCAAAATACTTTATCATTGCTTAAAAAGCTGTCTGTTTGGTTTTCGCAAAAACTTTTAAAGTTTTCAAATTCGTTTCCGCCGTCAATGGCAACAGCGCAAGTGTTTGTGCCTAATTCGATTTTTAGGGAGTCTTTTGTCGGTGTAGCAGAAATCAAACAGCCGCATGCTTCTAATTTTTTGTAGGAATCCGCAAAACAGTATAAAACATTATCGCCTGATTGTGCACACATAATGCTTTCCAAAAGCCCTGCACTAAAGGTGTTTTCACCTGCAGCAAGTGCATTATAACTCTTTTTAATTTTGTTGAGTAAAGAAAACTGTCCTGCTACGCAGTTGTGTACTGAGGTGCTGAAAGTGAAGGGCGAAACTTCATTGTCCTCTTGGTACTGGCTGATTATTTTATCCAGCCTGTCTAGTTCTCCGTATTGAGAAGCGAAAACAATTTCTGCTTCATTGCCGTTGTATGCTTTGTGCATAACACTGAGCGCAGCTTTATCCACAAGGCTGAGCTTTCTTCTTGCCATAGGCGGCATAAAGGATAAATCAATAAGACTTTCTGCGTTTTGCCCGTCGATAAAATTTATGTTAGATATATAAAATATACTTTTTTCATTCATGGTAGTATTATATCAAATATGGCAAATATTTCTATCACATCATACAGTGCAATTTGTGACCTTGGCACAAACGTAAAAGAAATTTTTGAAAACTCGCTTTTGGCGGGCAAAAATTTTTTTACGCCTGATGAAAATATTATAAAAGGTAAAAAACTTTATCTGGGCAAAGTTGACGCAGAGCTTCCCAAAATTGAAGAAGCGAAATTTGATACAAGAACAAATGCCCTGCTTTTGCATTGCTGCAACGCAATACAAAATGAGATTGATACTGTTATTAAAAAATACGGCAAAGACAGAATCGGTGTGGTCATCGGAACAACAAATGCAGGTGCAAATGAATATGAAATAAGCCACGAGGTTTTTCATTCACAAATCGGTTCGCCTGCAATATTTTTAAAGGAGCATCTCGGGCTTAAAAGCTATTGCAGCGGTGTTTCTACAGCCTGTACCTCGGGGATAAAAGCTTTTTCAACGGGCGTAAAACTTCTTGAAAACGGAATTTGCGATGCTGTTTTGTGCGGTGCTGCCGATTCAGTATCTAAAGTACCTGTTTTCGGCTTCAGCTCACTTGAAGTAATGTCGCAATCAAACTGCAAGCCGTTTTCCAAGAACAGGGACGGTATTAATATAGGAGAAGGTGCGGCTCTTTTTATACTGGAAAAAGATGTGAACAAAGGCATAAGAATACTTGGTATCGGAGAAACCTCTGACGCATACCACGGGGCAACACCTGACCCCGATGGTACTCAAGCTGCGGCAGCTATTACACAGGCACTTGAGCAGGCAGTGTTAAAACCTGAGGATATTGATTACATAAACCTTCATGGCACAGGTACTGTATCAAACGATATTATGGAAGCTAATGCCGTGTATAAGGTATTTAAAGATAAAGTGCCGGTCAGCTCTACAAAATCTTTGACCGGTCATTGCCTCGGCGCATCATCCGGAGTGGAAAGCGCACTTTGCCTTGCTTTTCTTGATGATGAAATAAATAAAGAAAAATTGCTTATTCCTCATAATTTTGACGGGGTTTATGATGACACACTTCCGGTGATAAGACCTGCAAAACATAACGAAAAGGCTCGAAACAATAAATATGTTATGTGTAATGCCTTTGGGTTCGGCGGGTCTAATGCGGTTATAATATTCGGGAAAAAGCAGACAGCAGAACATCTCAATTCTACACTAGAAACAGACCTGTCAAAAATTTTGCCGCATGATGCGCCGATGATACTTATTGATAAGCTGTTAGACGTAAATCTTGAAGAAAACTATGTAAAAACACTTGTTGAAATTAATAAAGATAAAGTTTTCTACGATGCTGTGATTGACGGTGTTTCTCCGCTTGCCGGTATTGAGTTTATGGCACAGACTATCGGGTGTTATTCGTATTTCAAACGCAATGACGGAGAAGCCAAAATAGGCTTTTTGCTCGGCAGCCGCTCATATAATTGCAGTCTTGAAAAATTTGAAAACGGAAAGACCTATGAGGTCGTTGTTCGTGAAGTTTTTGGCGACAATGAACTTGTTTCGTTTGAGTGTTTTATCTATAATAATGGGGTAGAATGTGCTAAAGCTGTGGTTAACGCATACCAGCCCGAGGATATAAATACTTCAGAAATTGATTTATAATAAAGATTATTGCTCGGCAATTATAGGGGAATTAAATGGCTAAAGAAATACTTGTAACAGGTTCTTCAAGAGGTATAGGCAAAGAAATAGCTCTGTATCTTGCAAACTGTGGTTATGATATTGTTTTGCACTGCAGAAACAATATTGAAAAAGCTCAAGAAATACAAAAACAAATTGAAACTATCGGTCAAAAGGCAAGAATTCTGCAATTTGACGTAAAAGACCGTGCAAAGTGTTTTGAAGCTTTAAGTAAAGATATAGAAGACAACGGCATTTATTACGGTGTTGTGCTAAATGCCGGCATTGCCATGGATAACGTGTTCCCTATAATGACGGAAAGTGAATGGGATAATGTTATTGATACAAACCTCGGCAGTTTTTATAATGTGCTGAAACCTGTTGTAATGCCGATGATAGAAGGAAGAATTAAAGGCAGAATCGTAACTTTGTCATCAATTTCAGGTTTAAGAGGAAATCGAGGGCAGGTAAATTACAGTGCATCAAAAGCGGGTATAATCGGTGCTACCAAAGCTTTGAGCCTTGAGCTTGCCAAAAGAGGAATAACAGTTAACTGTGTTGCCCCCGGGGTGATAGAATCAGATATGACAAAAGATTTGCCTGTTGATGAAGTAAAAAAACATATTCCGATGAGGCGTATGGGCACCTGCAGAGAAGTTGCAAGTCTTGTAAATTACCTTATGAGTGAAGATGCTTCGTATATTACAGGACAGGTGATTTCGGTAAACGGAGGTCTTTACAGTTGAAAAGGGTTGTTGTTACCGGAATGGCACTTGCCAGTCCTCTCGGCTGCAGCGTAAAAAATGCTTATGAGAGGCTTAAAGTTTTAAAAAATTGTATCGAATATGAACCGTCTTATGAAGTTTATCAGCACCTTAATGCGAAGTTATGCTCGAAAGTACACGATTTTGCAGTACCTGAACATTTTACACGCAAGGTAATAAGAACTATGGGGCGTGTTGCATTGATGAGTACTGTTGTCAGTGAACAGGCACTTGAAGATGCGGGGCTTCTCGGACAGGAAATTATTTCGTCTGAAAATACAGGGGTAAGCTACGGTTCTTCTTCCGGTTCTTTAGATTCCATAATAGATTTTTATACAATGGAAGCTGAAAAAAGAGTCAGAGGCATTAATTCCGGTTCTTATATAAAAATGATGCCGCAGACAACGAGCGTTAATATTTCATTGTATTTTAAAACCCGGGGAAGGCTTATTCCGTCTTCAACAGCCTGTACATCAGGTTCCATGGGGATAGGCTATGCTTATGAAACAATTAAAAACGGATATGAAACAGTTATGATAGCCGGCGGGGCGGAAGAATTGCACCCTACACAAATTGCTGTTTTTGATACGCTGTATGCAACAAGCCAGAAAAATGACCATCCCGAAATTACCCCCAGACCCTTTGATAAAGACCGTGACGGTCTTGTTATAGGCGAGGGAGCCGGTACTTTGATACTTGAAGAATACGAACACGCAAAAAAACGCAGCGCAAAAATATATGCCGAGGTTATAGGTTTTGGTACAACAACTGACGGAACACACATAACCAATCCTAACCATGAAACAATGGGCGGCGCATTAAAAAGAGCATTAAAAGATGCTTGTATAAGTCCTGATGAAATCGGATATATAAATGCCCACGGTACTGCGACTCACAGCGGTGATATTGCCGAAAGTATTGCTACATACGAGGTATTTAAAAGGAACGTTCCAATCAGTTCTATCAAAAGTTATACAGGTCACACTCTCGGTGCCTGCGGTGCCATAGAGGCAATTCTGTCTATCGAAATGATGAACAACGGCTGGTTTTGTCCGACTTTAAATCTTGATAATGTCGACAGTGAATGCGCTCCGCTTGGTTACATAATGCATAAGCAAGGCGGTCAGAAAATATTAACAGATACGGTTATGTCAAATAACTTTGCCTTCGGGGGAATTAACACCTCTTTGATATTTAGAAAAATTTGATATATCGTAACTTTTAAATAATGTTACGCTGAAAAGTTCTGATATATTGAAAAAATTTTTATAGTATGATATCTTTTCATTACACACTTTTTAGATTTTTGGATTAAATAATGAACACAATGTTATTCACCACACAGCATCATAACCATCATATAGTCCCGATTAGGCTATAGGGTTATTTGTTGTTCGAGTGATAACCGATTCTTTTATAAGAAATCAGCCTTTTCGGGAAAACGAACAGGCTGTTTTTTTGTGAAAAAATCGGAGAAGAAAAATGTCATTAATAACACTTATATCTGCTATCGGAAACACTAATAAACAATATCCGCTTATCGTAAGAGATTGCGGAATTGAAGTTCCGACAAAAATTGTTCTTACTTATAATCAAAATAAAGACGAATCACCGGATATCGCTAAACTTGCCGCACGTGAGCGTTTTCTTGATGAATATGCGGTATCTGCCGTGTGGCTGGGCGGCATTCCTCTTGTGGATAAAATAGTGAACAAATTTATACGCAAAAAAGGTTTTAATCCTGAGGTTAATTTAAAACTTTTTAAAGAAACAAAATATCAGGGTATTGATTTGAACATAAAGAATTTTGAAGGAAAAGTAAGCCAAACTGTTATAGATGAACTTAAAAAAGTAAAAAATAATAAAGCGTTGTATGAAAAACTTCTTGCCGCAAAATTCGGTCTGTCTACCACAATCCCTATGCTTTTTATGGGAGTAATTCTGCCTAAATTGATTTTTGCTTCTTCAGCGCAAAAAATAGAAAAATTAAAAGCTAAAAAACAGCAGAAATCAGCGAAGGTCAAAATTTTTGATAATCCTATGGACTATATAAAAGACGGGAAAATTTCATTTAAAGGCAATATGATTTCGCAAATTGCTAATTTTTCTACGGTTGATAAAATGGCGGTTACAGACGGTGGTTATGCACTGGGCAGGGTTGCGACCGCACGTAATAAAAATGAGGCATTAGATGTAGGGTTTAAAATGCTCGGTATGCTATTTTTGAATTTTGTTGCCCCGCCTTATCTGGCAAAATTTCTTGATAAAATGACTTACAAGCTTATGGGGCTAAATGTTGCCCTTGACCCTATTATTCTTGATGACAAAAAATTTATAGAGGCAATTAAAAATAATACGCTTTCTTTGCCTGAGAATAATACAGAAAAAGAAATTATTGAATTTCTTGATAAAAATCCAAAGAGTTTATTCTCTCAATATGCAAAGCAGTTTTATGACGTAAAATATCTCGAAAATAATATACGTGACCCGAGAGCCTGGGTTAATACAGAAAAACTTGTGCAATTGAAAAAAGAGATGGAAAAATTTGCAAAAAATGCTGTAAAAAGCGGAAATATAAAATCTTTTGCAAAAAAAGCAAAGGTTGCAAAATCATTTAATATTCTTACAAATATAGGCTTGAGCAGTGTTCTTCTGGCATTTGCCCTGCCAAAAGCACAGTTTGCATTTAGAAAACTTGTAACAGGTTCTGATTTAGAGCCGGGACTTGCCGGAAATAAAGATAAGGTCTAAACTGCCGGTATTTTTATTATTTTTTCCGAATAAAACAGTTGAAAATAATACGGTTATTAAATAATATAAAAATATGCAAGTTTTTGAAAAATTAGATTATAATCCTGATTTATCCCTTTGCCTCGGATTTTTTGACGGGGTTCATCAAGGGCATAAAGTAGTGCTCAAAAACGCAGTGAATCTTGCACGACAAAATAATCTAAAATCAGCTGTAATTACATTTAAAGAACATCCTTTGTGTTATTTGCAAAACAGAACTCCGCAGTATATTATTCCGCCCCAAGACAGAATTGAACTTATTGCTCAGCAGGGTATAGATTATGTTTATATGCTCGATTTTGATGAAGATGTTGCAGATTTGATTGCAGCGGATTATTTAAAGGATGTGCTTGTTAAATTTTTTAAGCCAAAGTTTATAACAACAGGTTTTAATCATTTTTTCGGCGCAGGGAAAAAAGGCGATGCCGCAATGCTCCGTGCGTATCAAGATACCTACGGTTACAAGTATTTTGAAGTTCCGCCTATTACATATAACAATACTTTAATTAGCAGTTCTAAAATACGTCAGCTTGTATCAGAGGGTGCTGTTGAGAATATAAAAAAATTACTCGGGACAGATTTTTATATCAAAGGCAGGGTTGTCACAGGTAACAGAATCGGCAGGACAATATCTTTTCCGACTGCAAATATTCAGTATCCCGATAATATTATAAAAGCTGCAAGAGGTGTGTATATAGCAGTTGTAGACATTGACGGTAAAAAGTATCCTTCTGTTGCGAATCTAGGCAGACGTCCTACTATAAAAGGAAATCACAATCTTCTTTTAGAAGCATACCTGCTTGATTTTAACGATAACATTTATGACAAGGATATAAAAGTTTATTTCCTTAAAAAAATAAGAAATGAGCAAAAATTTGACTCTCTGCCTGATTTGAAGTCACAGCTTGTAAAAGATGAAGGAATTGCAAAAGAATATTTTGAAAATAATAAAACGGCTTTAAATTAATAAAGCCGTTTTAGGTATTTATGTTTATTTTATTTTATTTTATTTTATTTTATTGCTTCTCTTGCCTGTGGCATAAATTTGTTGTTCAACGCATTAACAAATTCCTCTGCAGTCATGCCGGTATGTTTGTCTAATTCTCCAATATCAGTGATGAATTTATTTATTCTTATAGCAGCTTCTTGTTCCGGCATTTGTACGTACATTTGTGCGAGAGCTGTGTGTCCGCCGTTCATATATTCGTGTATGTAGTTAAACATGTTTTTGCCGTCTTCGAGTTTGGCTTTAGAATATGCTGACTTATATGCTTCTTCAAGCCAGGTTGCTGCTTCATGGAATTTTTCAGGTCTGTTGCTTGTTGACCAAACACCGGCAGCGTTATCTATTACAGGAAGTTCAACTATACCGTTTTTGGTATTTTCGCTAATTACTTCGTTAGCTTTTTGCAGGCTGTTTTTGATTATGTCGTTTATTTTTTGGTTTAGCTTAGGTGTTTTTGCTTTAATTATATTTTGGAGTTTGCCTGTTTTATGGGCATAAATCCCTGAGCCTAAGGCTGCCAGTGCTATTGCACCTGTTACTATGGGAGAAGTATAGTTTTTCTCCGATTTGGAAGGTAATGGTACGTGCTTTTTCTGCGAAGAGTTTGCGGTTGCATTATTTGTCTGCCTCGCAGCAACAGACTGATGAAAATTTGTTCCCACTGAAAACTGTCTGAATGTACTGATACCTTCTACTGCCATTTTTAACCCCTTCTCTATTTTTATTTTTTATACACAAAAGACCTATTAATATTAAATTGAAAAATTTAATTTTTTGCTATTTTGTAAACAAAATGTAATAAACGCTATATTATAATAATACAGTAATACAAAAAATAATAAACATATAAATGAAGGAAATGTATGCAATGCTGATTAATACCCTGCGGTTATTTTTTAAAAAAGACATTTATCTCCCCCTTTGCGGCTGTAGTTTTAAAAAATTTTGACGCACAAATATAAAAATTCATATAGCCTTACAGGAGTAATTATTCCGTAATTTCTACATAAGTATTTTGCTTAATATATTGTAAATATTTTTGTATTAATTTTATATTTTATATATAATTTAGATAATCAATTAAGAATAAAGGTTATTGAAATGGCAGAAAATAAACTTCCTTCTGGTGTAGGTAAAAAAATAGTTCAAGCTCTTAAAAAACAGGCAGAAATTGAAATTCAGCCGGTACCTGAAAAGAAAGAAAATGTTGTTGCTCTTGAAGATGAAGCAGCTATTCAGCCTGAAATATATGACAATACTGTAAATGACAGTATTAAACTGGAGGATGAATTTTCTGATTTTTCATTAAATGATAATTCAGAGATTAATGCTCTGCCTGATATGGATTTGTCTTTGGATTCATCATCAAACGATAGTTTTGAAGACACTTTCCCGACAACATCTAATATAAATTTTGCAGAAACGGAAACACCTATGTTTGAAGAAAAAGAAGCATTCCCGACAACACAAAAAATTAATATGACACAGCCGCAGAATAACTATTCTATGCCTGCAAATGTTGCTGTATTAAAAAGACTTATCATGCAGCTTCCTCAAGGGGTGTCAAAGCAAACCGGCGCACAAATTATACGTCAGACAATGGAAGCCCTCGGCATCTCAATGAACAGTGTATTAAAAGAAGCTCAACAAGGTCAGGATAGTATTACCGCAAGTGCCAAAGCCTGCATGTCCACAATTGCGGAATACAGAAATCTTATTAAAAATTTGGAAAAACAGGTTCAGGATTATAAAAAACAGGCTGTTGCTCTTAATGATCTTATCAGCTTGTTTGTTATGACTGACAAGCATTAATAAATTTATTTTTAAAATCCTGCAGTGACATTTGTTTTTTAAAAAAGATATAAAGCATTTTGTATCGGTGTGTAAGTTGTTTGCAATTTCAAATTTTTTATTGATGAAAATTTGCAGCTGCTTTATGTTTTGAAGGAATAAGACCGTCAAAATGTTTTACAATGGCATTTGTATTTTATTTATATAATTTGAAAACGGTTACATATTGATTGCTTTATCTTTTCAAAGAGCGGATGACTTATATGTATTGTTAAAACTTGATGAAAAATACAGGCAAAAGATTTTTGGCATGTCTTTTGTTTGTTAATCGGTTTGAAAAATTTTAGCGAGTTTAAAAATTAAATATATTAGATGATTACACCTGATTAAAAATTTAATATGATATAGCGGAGTGTAATAATTCCTGTTTTTATTGCACGTTTGTACACATATCAAAGACAGAGGATAATTAAATATGGCAGAAGAAATATCCATAAATGACTTTTTGAAAAAAGCAATTGCTCTCGGTGCATCTGATGAGCACATGATTGTCGGTCAACCGCCTTTTGTAAGGGTTAACGGATTTATGAAAAAGGTTGTATTGCCGGAAATAACCAGAACAAATATTTCTAACATATTGTTGGAAATTGCTCCGCAAAATATTGTACAGCAATTCAATACAGAAAAAGATATTGACTTTATTTATGAAATACCGGGTGTATCAAGATTCAGAGTCAATTACAGCCGCAGACTCGGCAACCCTGCAATTGTAATAAGAAATATTCCTTACAACATCCCGACGGTTAGCGAACTTGATTTGCCTGAGGTTATTAATTCTTTTGCAAAATTCCACAGTGGTCTTGTTATTGTAACCGGTCCTACCGGAAGCGGAAAAAGTACAACTTTGGCTTCTGTCATTAATGAGATAAATTCTAATGAATATAAAAATATTATTACTATTGAAGATCCTATAGAATACATTTTCGACTGTAAAAAGAGTATGGTTTCTCAAAGGCAGTTGGGACCTGATGTTTCGTCTTTTGCTAACGGTGTAAAATATGCATTAAGACAGGATCCTGATGTAATTCTTATAGGTGAAATCAGAGATTTGGAAACAATGGACGCTGCGCTTAAAGCTGCAGAAACAGGGCACCTTGTCCTCGCTACACTGCATACTAACGATGCAATACAAACTGTAAACAGAATAGTTAACCTGTTTGATGAAAGCAACAGATCCCTAGCAAGAAAAAGGGTTGCAGAAACTTTGCGTGCTGTTGTTGCGCAGAAACTTGTTTATTCTCAGGAAAAGAACAGAAGATATCCTGCTTGTGAAATTATGATTGTTACGCCGACAATAAGGGATTATATTATAAAATCCGAAACCGAAGAAATTTACAGATTAATTTCAAGTAATTCTTCGGAAGGTATGATATCGCTGAATCAATCCCTTGCGGAACTGGTGAAAAACGGCTTGATTTCAGCCGATGAAGCGATGAATGCGTCAAGCGAGCAAAATGAATTAAGCAAAATGCTCAGAGGCGTTTACGTATAATTCCCGTTTAAATAAAAATAAAAAGGGTAAAATATGGCTGAAATTACGGAAGAAATAATATCTGCAGTATTGAGGGATAATCTCTCAATACTGCAGTCTGCACCTGTTGATTATGAAAATGCGTTAAAAAAATATGCTAAAAGTTTTTATCAAAATATAAAAGAAAAAAGTACCAAGATTACATACGGATTGCAGATAGGGTTGACAAAAAAATTTGCGGAATTTTGTTTGAAAAATATTATTGATTCCGGTCAACAGCCGCAGAGTCAAAAAATTGGTTCGATTTTAAAATCTGTATTGCCTGCTTCTGTTGAAGATACGGTTAGTACTGCAGAAAATAACGCAAGTGTGTATATTATGTATCGCAGTTTAAAAAATACAATTGATAAAGAATTTGAAAAAGTATTGGAGCTTTCTAAATGACAACAAAGGATTGGAGTGCCGAAGATTTTTTTGCAAAAGCTCAGGAATTTGATGCGCAAAACAAAAAAGATGAGGCATTATATTTTTATAATGAGGCTGTTTCTTTGGATGCAGGCATGATAAAAGCCTATCAGGCAAGAGCCGTTCTGCTGCTTAGCGATGGAAAATATCAAAGCGCATTAGAAGATTTTGATTTTCTTGCCAGCTTTGATAAAACAAATGAATATCTTAAAGAGCGTGCTGTATGTTATGAAAATCTCGGTGATTTTAAAAATAGCCTTGAGCTTTATACCAGACTGCTTTTGCAGGAAATCAGCCCTGAAGCTTATTACAATATTTATAAAATAATTCAAGCTCATCCTGAATTTAAATCTCAGGTGAATTTGTCGGATGTTTCGCAGTTTATGTCGAACTATGTGGATGAAGAACGTGCGTTAAAATTTAAAGAAGCCGCCTCGGAAGAAGATTTGGATCAAAAAAATGCATTTTTAGATTTGTATATTTCATTGCTTCCGCCGGATTCTAAATACCTGTACGATGCATACCTGCAAAAAGCACAGGCAGAAGTATTCAGATACAGACTTTGTTTTGATAAAAATTTTAGAGAAGAACTCAAGCAAAAAGAAAATTTAACGGAAAAAGAATTGAATCAAAAATACAAATACAATTCCAAAGCCCTTTCTGAACTTAATATAATATATGCAATACAAAAGTTTAACGAAGCAACAAGATACGCAGCTGATTTTAACGAGGTTAATTTTTTAGATGATGAGGTCAAAAAGATTGTAAAAATAGCCAATCATTAAGGCTTCAGGGTGGCAAAATTTTTATAAAATGTTAAATTGGGTCTGCAATTGTTGGCTGTTCTGTTTCCGAAACAGAAGTCTGCTGTGTTGTATCATTTATTTGAGTTTCAACTGTTGTAGCAATATCAGCAGCCTGACCTGTGGTTGAGCCTTCTTCAGTTTCCTGTTCCGATTGGGTCACAATTTCTACACCAAGTTTTTTAAGAGCCTGCGTTGCTTTTGGCGCAAGAGCTGTATCCGGAAAATTTTCTAAAATTGTCTGGTAGCATTCAATTGCTTCTTTTTTGTATTCACGTGCAAGGTATAAATTTCCGGCTTTGTAATATAGCGGTGCAAGCGATAAATCAGGCGAAACAAGCATCTGGTTGTCGAGCTTGATTTTGACTTCAATCATTTTAGCGTTATCTTCAGGAGAGAATAAAGAGTTTGAATAAACTTTGCGTGTAAGATTGTCGATAGTTGTTGTCATTGCGTTTATGTCATCTTGAGTGACAACGGCTGCTGATTTTTTTGATTTTCTTGCAGCCTGAGAGTCCTTTGCTGCCAAGGAAAATACAAACATACCGATTATCAACAATATTAAAGTCTTTTTCATAATTACTCCCCTGATTATATTGTATTATAAATATTTTTTTTGTGCTCGACCATGTGGTTAATTATATGTAAACTATTGGAAATCTGCGGCATATTAAATTATAATAAATTGTAATGCATCTGTTATATTTGTATCGGGGAAATTAAATGGCAATAAATAATTTGGGCAATGATGTAAAATCAGTGAATCAAGACAGGTCAGATAAAATTTATAAAAATATTTTGTTGTTTTTGCAAAATAAAACTCAAGACTACGAAAACCGTATAGCACTTGGAATAAAGAATTCTCAGGGGTGGAATGAGTTTACTTATAGAGGAATAGGCGAACTGTCACGGAAAATTGCCTGTTACTTGATAAAAAATCTTGGAGTTGTAAAAGGTGAGCGTCTTGCTATACTTTCGGAGTCCCGACCTGAATTTGGTGCGGGAGTATTCGCTTCAATACTTGCGGGAATGGTTACCGTACCTCTGGATATAAAACTTACGCAATACGAATTAAAATCGATTTTGGAGGATTGTAAACCGACTGTTATTATTGTTTCCGGACAATTTTTACAAACCGCAAAAGAGCTTTTGTGCGGGATTGATTCGCTAAAATATATTATCTGTTTTGATGAAGTTGAGGATAAAGATGTCGTTTCAATAAAAATGCTTCCTGAAATTTGTGATTTAAAATGGCGTCACAGAAGCTCTAAATCAACGGCACTAATTATTTATACATCAGGAACAACAGGTTCGCCTAAAGGTGTGGAAATCTCTTTTGACAATATGCTCACTCAATTAAAAGATTTGTCTGATTTGTATAAAAAGTTCTTTGGCAATAAAGAAATTCACTCTTTGTTGTCCATATTGCCGATGAATCATCTTTTTGAGCTGACGGTAGGTTTTTCAATGATTTTAAGCTGGGGACTTTCAATATATTACACAAAAAGCTTAAAACCCAAAGACATACTTTCGATTATGCAGGAAAAAAATATAAATTTTATGATAGTGGTACCTGCGTTTTTGAAACTTTTAAAAACGGGTATAGAATCCGAGATAAAAGCTTCGCCTCAATATGTGCAAGTTCTGTTTAAGCTTATGTATGCCGCAACAAAATTTATCCCTTCTTATACAATAAGAAAATTGATGTTTTATAAAATTCATAAAAAGTTTGGCGGAAAATTTTACGGGTGTATCTCGGGCGGCGCACCTTTGGATGTGTCTGTAGGTGAATTTTTTGAGAGAATCGGTATAAGAGTTTTTCAAGGTTACGGTTTGACGGAAACAAGCCCTGTCGTAAGTGTTAATTATGATAAATGTGCTGATATAGCTTCAGTAGGCAGACCTCTTAACAGCGTAAGTGCAAAAATTGACCCTGATACCGGTGAACTTTTGTTAAAGGGCGATTCTGTTATGAAAGGATATTATAACAGACCTGATTTGACAGAAGCTGCTTTTACAAGCGACGGCTGGCTGCATACAGGTGATATTGCGGATATTGACAGTGACGGACATATTCATATAACAGGAAGAATTAAAAATATGATTGTACTTTCCGGCGGGAAAAAGGTCTTTCCCGAAGAAGTTGAGTCTGTGCTGGAAAAAAGCGACAAATTTGCAGAGGTATGTGTGTTCGGTTCATCTAAAAAAACAGGTATAAAAGAAGGTACAGAGGATATAGTTGCCGTTATTGTTCCGAATGACAGTCTTAAGAGTGAATATACCGATATTGAATTGCAATCTGCAATAAGACGTGAGGTTAAATTTTTGTCGGAAAGGCTTGCTCCTTATAAAAGACCGGTTAATATTATTGTCCGAAAGGAACCTTTGCCTAAAACAACAACACGAAAAATTAAACGCAAAGAACTAAAAGAGCAGGTAGAAAAAGCAGAGGCAATATTTTAATTTAAAAAACAGCCGTTTCCTCTTAATGTACGAGTTTTTTAACCGGTACTGGATTTTTTAGTGTTTTTTTTATAAAATTATGCTCATACAATAGAGCTTTCTCCATTTTGTCGACAATCACCCCATAAAGCTCTTAAAATGAGGAATAATATGACTATATTAATATTTTTACTTGCTGCACTGTTTCTATACGTGGCTGTATATTCTGTTTATTACGCAGTATGTGTTTTTTACAGTACAAAGTCAAAAAGATTTTTGATAAAGCAAAAATATCATGCAGCTGCGCAGCCGCACAATATTATGGTGATAATATATGCACGTAACAATGAAGCTACAATTGTTCCGTTACTTGAAGCTTTGAATAAACAAAATTATCCCAAAGAAAATTATCAAACGCATATTATTCTTGATAACTGTACGGATAATTCCTCTAATATACTGGAATTTATAGGTGGGGCAAAAATCTGGCGTGTCGGAGAGATTGCGCCGGTTGGAAAGGATGAGTCTGTTTCCTGGCTTCTTGAGGGGCTATTGTCTTATCAAAATGTCGATGCTTTTTTGTTCCTCAGTGCAGACAGATATATAGATGAAAATTTCATATCTTCCGTAAATGCCAATCTGCATGGCGAAGATATATTAATCGGTTCAACTGATTACATTGTCCGCCGTAAATGTCTTGTTAACGGAATAAGAACAACATATCGTTCTTACATTGACAGAATTTTTAACTGTTCAAGGTCTTTAATGGGGTTGGCAAGTGTTGTTGATTCTGAGATTTTTGTTATTAAAAAAGATGTGCTGGAAAAAATCCAGTGTGTGGATTTCAAAGATATAAACAGCGAGCTTAAATATACTACCCTGCTTGTGCGTAACGGATTTATTCCTAAATTCTGCCCGCTTATTAAAACTTATACATCTATAGATAATTATAAATGCAGAAAACAGCCTGTTTCTTTCAAAATTTCTCTTGTCTGGAACTGTTTGCCGTTGATTATTAAATCAACACCAAAGCTCGGAGAATTTTTGCTGAATATATTAGCACCGAATTTCTGGCTTTTATTGTTGATTTATTTCGGGCTGCTGAGCTTTACATCTTCATATTCTATTAATATAGAATCTAAAACCCTTAGTCTGTCTTCACTGCTTGCCGGCATGATTAATTTTAATTTGTTTTTTGCCTTTGCTTTTATTGCGGCAGCTGCATTTTTGATATCCTTGTTTACATCAAAAATCGGAAGACAAAATGTTGCATATTTGATTGTTTACCCTGTATATTCACTTTTGAAAATATTTATGCATATACCGTTCATCAATGCGTTTATTGACAAATTGACACATAAAAAACAGGAAGAAGACAGAGAATCTTCTACCGTTGATGTGCTGGTAACCGACGGTAATAATAATTTAAAATGTAAAATGGATTTAATATCGGAAAGCGGTCTTGTTAAAGCCGTCTTTAGATTTAAAAAGAAAAAATATTCTTCTTCTTCGCAAATCAGGATGCTTGATGCAATACAGGAGGTTTCCGACAAATTGAGCGAACACGGTTTCAGGATAAAGATATGCCAATCCTGCGGATATTTTAATCTTAAAATGGACGGCTCTACAAATATGGTCAAAGGTTATTGCAACAGACTGGTGGTGCAAAAAGAATCCGATGTTCCGCTGGACACAATTCTGTGGAATTCTTGTCCTTATTTTGTTCCGCAGGAAGTTAATAAAATTATTGATTTAAATTCTTTTAGAGAAAACTTATAATGACCCGAGAAGATTCTAAATACTGGCTTGCGTTTGCTTCTGTTGAAAAAGTCGGCAGCGTTTTTATAAAAACTTTGTTTGAACATTTTGGTTCGATAAAATCAGCGTGGTGCGCCGGAGTTGATGAATTATATAAAGTAGAAACTCTTACAAAAGGACAAATAAACGATTTTCTTGAGGCTAGAAAACAAACTGAGCCTGACAGATGTTTAGAATACATACAGAATAAGAAGATAAAGTATATTACATATACTGATGCGGATTATCCGTATTTGCTAAAGCAAATACACAACCCTCCTATGACATTATTTTACAAAGGCGACCTGTCACGCTGTAATTTTAAAAGAACTCTTTCCGTAGTGGGTTCAAGAAAAGCCAGCGAGGCTGCAAAAACTGTTTTGACACGTATTATAGATGAATTTAGAAACACAGATATTTGTATAGTGTCAGGACTTGCTGCAGGTATAGATACATGTGCGCATCAGGCTGCTGTAAAAAATAATCTTGCTACAATCGGAGTTATCGCAAGCGGTTTTGATTTTATTTATCCGAAACAAAATCGTCATTTGTACGACAAAATCGAAAACGAAGGCGGGGTTATATTCAGCGAATACTGGCCTACTTTTGAACCTCTGCCCTGGCGTTTCCCTCACAGAAACAGAATAGTTACCGGGCTTTCTAAAGGTACTCTTGTTGCAGAGGCAGCAATGAAAAGCGGTGCTTTAATAAGCGCAAATCTTTGCCTTGAACAAAACAGAGAACTTATGTGCATACCGGGGCTTTTGACTAATCCGAATACAGAAGGAATTTATAAATTAATAAAAAACGGTGCTGCTGTGGTAACAAGGGCACAGGATATTTTAGATGCGCTGGGCTGGCAGATAGAAACTTTTTCTGTACAACAAAACGAAAAAGAAAAAACACAAAGCGCAATAGATTCTCTTGATATGACCGAGGAGGAAAAAGCGGTGTTTGAACTTCTTGCTGCAAACGAAATGACGATAGATTCTCTCGTAGCACAGACCGGTATTGATTTTGGAGCACTTACAGTTATTTTGATGAATCTTGAACTTAAAGGTTATGTAAAACAAACCGACGGCGGCAAGTATCTGCCGCTTGTTAATATGGGATGACCCGTACGGCAAAGAAATTTAGTACAGTCATAAGTTTAAAAGTGCTTTAGCCGGTTATATATACAGTAATTACAGGATTTAATGTTAATAATAAAATGCTATAATTTCTGCTGGATTGTATTAAGAATCCTGATTATTAATAAATATAGAGCTACAAAGGAGTTTTACAATGTTAAACATACCTAAGAATCAGATTTTTTACGGACCGTCAGGCTGTTCAAAAACTCATAATTTAATTATAGAAACTTTGAGGATTTTTGAATCTCCGTTGATTAATCCTGATAAAAATCACGTATATTCAGGTGCTGAATATGAAAAATTGGTAGAAGAATTTGATAACAGAAAAAAAGCCGGTGAAATTGAAGTAATAAGTTTTCATGAAGCATACTCTTACATTGATTTTATCGAAGGCAGTAAACTTGATATAAAAAACGGTCGTGATGAAGTTTCCGGATATGAAATGAATTTTGTTGACCGTGCGGGCTGTTTTAAGAAAATGGCTCAGAAGGCTCTTTTTGAGTGTATTGATTTGCCGTTGAAGAAAAAACTGCAAATATTTTCTTTTTCAAAAATAATAGAATATTTTAAAGAGCTTTATCCTGTAGGTTCTATATTTGCGCTGGAATCTACTTCTTTTGAAATTTTAAGATATACTCCAAAGGCAATTGTTGTCAAACCAAGTTCCCAGTCTGTACAGGTTACTGTTTTGTATGATACCCTTGCTCAATTAATGGAAAAAAATATTGAAAGAGATATTCAAGGTCATGAAATAAAAGAAATTTTAGATCCTTACAGAGGCGAAACAGCCTATTACAGTAAAATATTTGAAAAATTAGTTGATATATACGAAGCGGCTAAAGTCCAGCTGATAGAAGAATTCTATCGTGGTTCTTATGAATTGAAAAAAGAAAAAGTAAAACCTTTTGTTATAATTATTGAAGAAATCGATAACTGCAATATTTCAAAAGTGTTTGGTGAACTTATTTCTCTGTTGGATGAGGATCAAAGATCAAGAAGAATTGTTCGTCTTCCTTATTCTCAGGAAAAATTTATGGTGCCTGATAACTTGTATATAATCGGCACAATCACTACACCGAATTATTCAACTGATTACAAAAACTGGAATATTTTGATGAGAAAATTCTCTTTTGTTTCTTACAAACCCAACCCGGCACTTGTAGCTGATTTTGGCTGCAACTTTAAAGCCAAGTTTAAACTTTTAAATGAAAGAATCGCTTTCCTTCTGGGGGAACGTTTCCAGATAGGTCACGGTTTCTTTATTGAGGAAAAATATGCGAACGCAGATGTTAATACATTAAAAAATCTCTGGTTCAGGCATGTTTATCCAAGATTGAGATTATATTTTAAAGACGATTTTACAAAACTTCAAATTCTTTTAGGCTCAGCCCAGAACAATAACGCCTCATTTATAAAAACAATGAGCGATGTAAAACTGCCTGATAACTATAATATTGAACCTGTTCAGCGTTTTGTATTTGCGGAAAATACGGACGATTTTGATTTCAGACAGGCACTTGAGGCTGCTTTAGGCTAAATATCATCAAAATAATTAATATAAAAAAGACCTGAGGTTAATCAGGTCTTTTTTATTTTATCGCTGCATTTACGGCATTGGCTGTCAATAAGCCTGGCAAAGATTTTTAGTTTGTGCGTACTTTAGTTTACAGGTTTATTACATGTTAAGATTTATTACTTTATCTTTGCGGTGATTAAAGTTCCGGCTTAATCAGCCGATAACAAAAATATAAAGTAACAGGTGTGAAATGACTGATAAAAAAATACAGATAAAAATAAACAATCAAACATACGAAATTAATCCCCAAAACGATATAAATCTTTCAAATGCAAAGCCTGATAATATTTTTCTTAAAGTTTTTAAAGAAATTTATGATATATCAGGGGATGGAGTAATCAATAAGGGTAAAGAAGCCAGCGTTTTTATGTATGATATGGCAAATATTCTCGGGGCAGATGATTCGTTTGTGCCGGAGAATCTTGAAAAATATTTGGAAAATATGACAGACTCTGATGATATAAGCCTTAAAAAAGAATTTAATGAGTTTTTGCAATCCGTATTGCCTAAAAAAGCTAACAAAGACAAATTATCAGATAAATGGATTGTACAAAACAATCAGTCTTTGGACAGCATTTCACAAATGATTTTGAAACAAACAAAATCTGATTTTAAATATGAAGATGTTCTCAAAATGAACGAACAGCTTAAATCTCTTAACAAGGACAAATTGGACGGCTCAAAAAGCGGATTTCTTGTAGGCAGTGAAATTAAGCTGCCCGTATCTATAGATACAAGTAATGAAAAGATATCTGAAAATCCTGTTTATGATTATGTATGGTGGACTCAAACAAAAAGAGTAAAGGAGGAGGTTGCCAGATATAATTTGTCGGATAATCAAAACAATTCCGAATTATTTAACGATATGAAAAATATTGTTAAAGATTTTATGAAAGAATACGGGGTTTTGAAATCATCTTCGATGGAGTATTTGCTTCTTTCTCCGTATTTTGACAGCAGTGAGGAGTCGGAGAATAATATCTCGTACATAAGAGAAAATTATCTGGATAACTCAAGAAAGGTTGAAATTGACAATATTTCTGCTCTTGTTAAACAGTATAAAACAGCAAATTGCGGTGAGTGTGCAGAACTTGTATCTAAAATGATTTTTGACAAATATAAGGATAAGTATGATTTTAGTACCGTAATTTTTTCTCCGGAACCGTATGACGGGCTTAAAACTCATGTTGCCGTACTTGTTAAAGCTAAAGACAGAGAAGAAGAATATGTTGTTGATACCTGGGTTGACCCGAAAAACGGAGCCATTTTTAAAAAAGATGACTGGGAAAAAATGCTTCAAAAAGTTTATGGTGTTGAAAAAAGTGAAGTAGATACGGATTCTTCCACTTATGATTTGCTTGATAAAGAATCTGAATTTTGGCAGTCTGCATCTGTAATGTCTAAAAAATATGCGGATATTGATTTTGAAAAGCCTGGTGCTTTTTGCGCTTCTGTGTATTACGGTCTTGTTAAAGGGAAAACATACCCTTCGGATGTTATGGAACTTTTTAAAAAATACGGAGAAGAATTTTATTCTCTCTTTAACGAAAATAAAGGTTTTTATGAAAAAAGAGAAATAGTTAAAGAACAAATATCTAAAGATGCCTCGGAGGATGTACAGCAATTTGGTCATTTGTTATATGCGGGAATTGTCGTAGAACATAAACAGTATTCTGACGAAATTATGGAACTGTTTAAAACGTATTGCCCCGATAAATACGAAGAAAGTGTTAAAGCTAAAGAAATTCAATCTTTAAAAGATATTATTGAAAAAGAATTTGAAAAAGATGACGTTGATGAGTCTTTGATTTCTCCAAATTATTGTATGGATTGTATGTATTTAGGCTTGCGCAACGGAAAAACATACTCTCCTGAACTTATGGCATTATTCAACAAATACGGAGAATACAGGGTAAATTTAATAGAAAATCTTAAAAACCAATAAATTTTTTTACAAATTTTATCAATAATGTGTTATGATTTTTATATGAATTAAGAAACAAGTGGAGTTTTTCATGCCTGTTGATGACACATTGGTAATGATACTGGCAGGGGGAGAAGGCAAAAGACTTTATCCGCTTACACGTGACCGTGCAAAACCGGCAGTACCTTTCGGCGGCAGATACCGCATAATTGATTTTGTAATAAACAATTTTATTAACTCCGGATTTTATAAACTCAAAATTTTAACACAGTACAAATCCGATTCTTTAAATAAACATATTTTAAAAACATGGCCTTTGTCACCGATAATTAATCAATATGTTGATTTAGTTCCTGCACAAATGCGTATTGACAGCCACTGGTATAAGGGTACCGCTGATGCAGTGTTCCAAAATATACATCATATTCTGGCAGAAGACAGTCAGTTTGTTGCAGTGTTCGGCGGGGATCATATTTATAAAATGAATGTTGAGCAGATGCTTAATTTTCATAAAAAGAACAACGCAGATTTGACAATTTCCGCTATACCTATACCTATAGAACAGGCAGGTGAGTACGGCATTATGGAGGTTGATGACAACTGGCGTTTGACAAACTTCATTGAAAAACCGAAAACTACTCCCAAACATATACCGGGGGATGAAACAAAATGTCTTGCTTCTATGGGCAATTATTTCTTTAATAGAGAAAAGCTTATTGATGAATTGCAGGCTGATGCGGTTATAGAAAATTCCAACCATGACTTCGGCAAAAATGTTATACCCAAAATGCTTGAGCAGGGTGACAGAATCTTTGTTTATGATTTTGCCCAAAATACTTTCCCGGGAATGGAAGAATCCGAGCGTGGATACTGGCGTGATGTGGGAACAATGGATGCTTACTGGCAGGCTAATATGGACTTGTTGGCTTATGACCCTGAATTTAATCTTTATACAAAAGAATGGCCGGTAAGAACATATAACTACAATTTTCCGCCGGCAAAATTTATCTGGGAAGAACTTGAAAGACGAGGTATGGCAACAAATTCACTCGTATCTGAAGGGTGTATTATTTCGGGCGGCACACTTTCTCGATGCGTCCTTTCGCCTAAGGTAAGAATTAACAGTTTTTCAAGTGTGGAAGATTCAATTATAATGGAGAATGTAAACATAGGCAGACATTCTCATATTAAAAAAGCTATAATAGATAAGAATGTGGATATTCCGCCTTATACAAATATAGGATTTGACCGTGCTCAGGATGAAGCACGAGGCTTTTATATTTCAGACGGCGGAGTAACCGTAGTACCAAAAGGAGCACAAATTTGAACAAGAAGTTAAGAATTTCATTGATTGTACTGGCAATATTTTTGCTTATAGGCATTTCTGTTACAAGCTGTATGGCTATTTTGCCTAAAGCTGATATGAAACCGTCTGATTATGATCTGGGGGTTACGATGGAACAGGCATCTAAAGAAGATAAGCCGATTATTGCGGTGTTTTATGTTGATTGGTGTACTTATTGCAAAAAGTTCATGCCGAGATTGGATAAAGTAAGAAATATTAATAAAGACGAATTTAATGTAGTACTTATTAATGTTGAAGACCCTGATAATGAAAAAATATCCAGAGAGTATAAGATTGGGGCATTTCCGACTGTTTACATAATAGATCCGAAATATGAATACCGTTCACATATAGACGGCGGTTTTTTGGAAACAGTTGATATCTTTAATACCGAGGTACATAAGTATTTGAATTTAAGAAAACTGGCACAGCTGGGTGTGTCCTGTCAGAAATAGAAAGGTCTTTATATGTTTATATTTAAAAAATCAAAAGCTTTCACATTTGCAGAACTTGCACTGGTTTTAATTGTAATCGGTATTGTGTCCATGTTAACAGTTCCGGCGTTAAGAAAATTTATTTTTAGAAGCCAGTTTGAAAGAGGTGCGCAAAAAGCCTATTTTACCTTGAACGAAGCCTATGATGAAGCTGTTTTGCTCTACGGACCGCCTCATAAATGGGAAACCGGCAAGGCTGGTTCATATATTCAAGAACAGTTGAAACTTCAGGAGAACGGCTTGACCCCTGACGGTATGGAAATACAAATAAGCTGTACTGATGAAAACTGTGAGTTTATAGCAGATGTGAACGGACCTAAGAAAGAACCTAACGAAGCAGGAAGGGATATATTTGAATATAAACTTTCCTTTGGTAAGGTTGATCCTAAAGAAAATGAAAAAGGAGAACTTCCTGATGTGGGTGAGGTGGATATAACTGAACGAGTTATTCCTCAGGAAACAGCTTATGAATTAATGCAAAATAACTGGAAATATACTGACGACCTATGGAATGATCCGACCGGTTCTAATTAATTATAAATTGTGATAAAGTTTATTTTGGTATATTAAGCCGGTAGTGTAATTCTGCCGGCTTAAAGTTTACGGATGTGTCTTTTTATACAACTTACTCCATTCGGACTATTCTTATATTTTTTCTTGCCATTAAAAAACATTGTTGCTATGATAACAATGTAAAATTATAAAGGGATGAGGTTTATACAATGGATAGGAAAAAATTAATAGGGATAATTATCGTTGCTATAATTGTTATTCCTATTGTTTTTAATAAAGTTGCCGGATTTATTTCCGAAAAAATTTCCGCAAAAATGCCAAAAAAACCGGTTCAGGTAGAAGTTGCTTATGCAACTGAAGGGGATTATTATCCCAAAACCGAATCAGTCGGCAGGGTTGAGGCAAAATATTCGGTAGATGTTGTTGCAAGAATTAACGGCTGGCTGCAGAAAAGATATTTTAAAGAAGGTGCTTTTGTAAAAAAGGGTCAAACCCTCTTTCTTATTCAGCCTAACGAATATCAAATTGCGGTGCAGCAGGCAGAGGCAGCTGTCAGACAGTCAGAGGCAGCTTTGATTAATGCCGAAAAAGAACTTGTCAGAGCAAAAGAGCTTGTGAAAAATGATTTTGTAAGTAAATCTTATTATGACAATGCCCTTGCAACCCGTGACCAGAACAGAGCAACACTTGACGTTAATAAAGCTAACCTTGCCGCTGCAAAACTCAATTTGAGTTATACAAAAATAACCTCTCCCGTAGACGGCAGAGTCGGTAAAATTCTTATTACGGAAGGAAACCTTGTTAATTCTCAATCAGGCACACTTGCAAGAATAGTAAGTACAAGCCCGATTTATGTATATTTCACAATAAAGAGCGAGGACTATATCGCATACAGAAGATACAGACTTGAAAATAAAGACAAAAAAAGAGCCGGAATGGATGTTCAAATAAGACTTTCTGACGGTACACTGTATAAAGAACAGGGCAAAATGGAGTTTATGAATAACGAAGTTGACCAGACTGCAGGAACCATTTCCTTGAGGGCAACTTTCCAGAATAAGGATAACCTGCTTGTACCGGGAGATTTTGTTAACGTTACCGCAACGGCAAAAGAACCTGTTAAAGTAGTGCTTGTTCCGCAAATAGCAGTGTCTGACAGCACAGAAGGTACTTATGTCTGGGTTGTTGATGAAAATAAACAGGCACAGCAGAAATTTATAAAGATAGATAAGCAGGAAGGCGATTGCTGGATTGTTACGGAAGGTCTGCAGCCCGGTGAAATGGTTATTGAATCAGGCTTCCAGATGATTAGGGCAGGTTCGCCGGTTACATATAAAGAGCCGGAGTCATCTGTTGTACAAGGCGAAAACAGCGAGAAAGAAAACTAATAAATTATGAATTTGAATAATAATCAACCTGAAAAAGATAAGAACGATAAAAGTAAAAATGAGGAATTATACTTTTTTATACGCAAACCGAGGTTTGCGATTGTAATTTCTCTGTTTATTACCCTTGTCGGTATTATATCGATGATGGGTTTGCAGCTGGAAAAATATCCGGATATTACTCCGCCGCAGATTCAGGTAACAGCCTCATACCCAGGGGCAAGTGCCGATGTTGTTGAGTCTTCTGTTGCATCTCTTATCGAATCTCAGGTTAACGGTGTAGAAGACATGATTTATATGGTATCGACAAGTACCGATGCTTCTTACCAGCTTCAAATATATTTTAAGGTCGGTTCTGACAGAAACATAGACCTTGTAAACGTTCAAAACAGAATCCAGCAGATAGAGCCTAAACTCCCCGAGGATGTAAAAAGGCTCGGTGTAACGGCAAAACAGCGTGTATCCGGTGCAGGTGTTGCTATTTTGAACCTTGCCTCAACGGACGGAAGATACTCACAGCTTGATGTAACAAACTATGCGTCTATTTATATTAAAGACGAAATTGCACGTTTGTACGGTGTCGGTGAGGTCGGGGTTTACGGCGCAGGCAATTATTCTATGAGAATATGGCTGGATACAGAAAAAATGGCAAACCTTAATGTTTCGGTATCGGAAGTCCAAAAAGCAATAAATACCCAGAATATTCAGGTTTCCGCCGGTGCTCTCGGTCAGGAACCCGGACCTGATAAACAAAAATTCCAGATTACTTTGAGAACCAAAGGTCGTTTGCTCGAACCTTATGAATTTGAAAACATAATTATTCGTTCTAACCTTGACGGTTCAAGTATTAAGATGAAAGATATCGCAAGAGTAGAACTCGGGTCTGAAACTTATGACAGAAACGGTCGTGTAGACGGAAAACCTGCAGCCTTGATGCAAATTATCCAGATTCCGGGTGCAAACGGTATTGAAATTGTTAATCAGGTTAAAGCAAAAATGGCAGAAATATCAAAGACTTTGCCTGACGGTATGGAACTTGCAATGGTTCATGATGATACACAATTTATCCGTGAATCAATGAAGGAGGTTGTAAAAACGATTATAGAAACCTCTATTATCGTTGTTGCGATTATATTCGTGTTCCTCGGCGACCCGAGAGCAACACTTGTGCCGTTGATAGCCATTCCTGTGTCTTTGATAGGTACGTTTGCTGCACTGCCCGTGTTCGGTATGTCAATCAACCTGTTGACGTTGTTTGCTATGGTACTGGCGGTAGCAACTGTAGTCGATGATGCGATTGTTGTAATTGAAAACGTAAAAAGGCACTTGGAAGAAGGTAAAACTCCTGTCGAAGCAACCCAAATAACCATGAAAGAAATCGGCGGAGCACTGGTTTCCATGGCACTTGTATTGATGGCGGTATTTGTACCGGTATCATTTATGCCGGGGCTGTCGGGGTTGATGTATAAGCAGTTTGCCGTATGTATTGCCGTATCAATTGCGTTGTCTGCAGTTTGTGCGTTAACATTATCTCCTGCTTTGTGTGCAATTATATTGCGTGCAGAGGATCCAAACAGAAAACCTTCCAATAAAATATCTGCTGCAATTAAATGGATATTTATGGAGTTTAACGTTTATTTCCAAAAATTGACTGATATATATTTGCATTGCGTAAAGAAATTTGTGTACAGCCAGAAACTCACCTTAATTACATATATTGTGATTATTGCATTAATGCTTGCTCTTTTTAAGATTATACCAACGGGCTTTATTCCTGATGAAGATCAGGCTGTATTGATGACACAAATTAACCTTCCGTCAGGTGCTTCGCTTGCAAGAACCACTGATGTAACACACGAGATGGAAGAAAAGCTGAAAAAGATTGAGGGCATAGAAGGTGTGCTTGTGTTTGTAGGTATGGGACCTTCAAACCAGGCGTTTATGGTTATCCGTCTGGATGAATGGGGCAAACGTGAATTCAATATCTTCCAAAAAGCAATAAGAAAAATGCAGGGGAAAGAAACTGACCTTTCACTTGCCGCAATACAGGGAAGAATCAGACAGGCGTTTTCTTCTATTAAAACTGCACAAATCGGTGTATTTTCACCGCCGGCAATCACCGGTATGAGTATGGTAGGCGGTTTTGAGTTCCAGATGTTGTCTAAAGGTGAATATACGCCGCAGCAAATGGAACAGTGGGCAAACAAACTTATTGCCGCTGCGAACAGCAATAAAAATTTAACAAACGTTTATACCCAGTATCAGGCAAATATGCTGCAATATATTGTAGAAATTGATTATGCCAAGGCACTGGCACAAGGTATTGATTTGCAGGAACTTTATTCTACCCTGTCATCAACTCTGGGTACTTATTATGTAAACGACTTTAATAAATTAGGTCGTGTATTCAGGGTGCAAATGCAGGCAGAACAAAGATACAGAAGAAATGCAAATGACCTTAGCGGCATATATGTTAAAAACAGCTCAGGCAGAATGGTACCGATAACAACGGTTGTTTCTTTGAAACAGTCTGTCGGTGCTGCATCAATCACCAGATATAACCAGTATGAAAACGTTCAAATATCCGGTCAGCCTGCAGCAGGAGTCAGCTCCGGTGCGGCAATGAAGGCGATGGAAGAAGTAGCTACTCAGGTGCTGCCTAAGGATATGGGCTTTGAGTGGTCGGGTACTTCTAAACAAGAGCTGGAATCAAGCGGTCAAACAACTACAATTATCGCTCTTGCGCTGACATTTGTATATTTGTTCCTTGTCGCATTGTATGAAAGCTGGTCAATTCCGTTTGCGGTATTGCTTATCTGTCCACTGGCGGCAGCCGGCGCATTGATATTCCAGTTAATAATGGGACAGGCATTTGACCTTTATTCTCAGGTAGGTATGATTATGCTTATCGGTCTTGCTGCAAAACAGGCTATTTTGATTGTAGAGTTTGCAAAAGAATTGCATGAAAACGGCGGAATGTCTGTGGAAGAAGCCGCTGTTGAAGCATCACATATAAGATTCAGAGCAATCATGATGACGGTTGTTGCCTTTGTTGTAGGTATGCTGCCGTTGATTCTTGCTCACGGCGCAGGTGCCGCTTCCAGAATTTCCGTAGGTTCTACGGTATTCGGCGGTATGATGGCGGCAGGTACGTTAGGTACTATTATGACTCCTGCTTTTTATGTAATTATCCAGCACCTTGTTTACAGGGTACTCGGTAAAAAAGTAGACAAGGTGCAAAATTAAATCCATAATTAAATTATTGGGGAAGAAATGAGAAGATTACAAAAAATATTAGCAATAACTTTAATACTGTCAATGTTCGGTTTTCTTGCACCTGCTCAGGCTTTTGAGTGGAACATATTTAAAAAGAAAACAAATGAACCGCCTAAAGTTCAGCAGGAGGATGTTACCGAACAAAAAGAGGCTAAGCCTAAAAAGCAGAAAAAAGAGAAATACGATGAACAAAAGGTTACTGCAAAAACCGATAAATCACAGTATTCCGTGCGGTTAATCGTTGATGATAATAAAGATAAAAAAGAAAAAAAAGCCGCAAAAAAAGAGAAAAAAGAAACAAAAGTCAAACATAAACATTTTTCTAAACCTAAAGCTTCTAAAGCAAAGAATGTTGAAGAAGACACTTCTGCCGAACCGGCAGAACAACAGCTGCAGACTAATGAACAGCAGGGTGATGCTTTTAGCTCGGAAAGACCGGATATAGAAGGTTCAGTATCAGCAACAAAAATAATTTCTGTTGATGATTGCGTAAAAATAGCACTGCAAAACAACCCTACCATTTTGTCGCAGTTATTGAGTAAAGATATTTATAAAAATCAGATTGCGCAGGCGTGGTCAAATTACTTCCCGACAATCAATGCAGGTCTTGCTTATTCAAGAAACGATATGCTGGTTGCGAACTTTACGCCGCCGACACAGACATACAATTCCTGGAATATGCCGACTGTCGGGGTTAATTTGCTGCTTTTTGACTTTGGTAAAACGAGTACACAGGCTGATGTAGCCAAAAAGACTTATGAAGCCTCAAGAGAAACTCTGCAATCCAGCATCAACGATGTTGTTTATAATGTAAAAAACTATTATTATAACCTTCTTTATCTGCAGCAGCAGGTCGAAGTGTATGAAGATACCGTGCTGCAGTACCAAATTCACCTTGAACAGGCGCAAGCCTATTATAATATAGGCAGTAAGGCAAAAATAGATGTATCCACAGCCGCATATAACCTTGATAATGCTAAATTGACGCTTATTCAGGCTAAAAATGCAGTTGATACGGGTTTTGCACAGCTTACTAACGTAATGGGCGTGCCGGAATTTGCTAAATTTGATATAAAAGACAGACTTGATAAAAAAAGATATGATATTACTTTTGATGAAGCGTTAGAAATTGCTTATAAACAAAGCCCTAACCTTGCTGCGGCAAAAAAGAAAATGGAAGGTTCAAAACTTCTTGTTAAGGCTTCAAAAGTTGCTTTCTTGCCTAACTTAAACGGTTTTGGCTCATACATAAACGGCGGTAGAACAACAAATACCGACTACAGCTATCAGATAGGTGCTCAATTTGCTTATTCAAACCTTAATCTTTATCTGTTAAAGAAACAGCTTGATGAGGCTCATTTGACCTATAAAAAGGATCAGGCAGACTATGAGGTTCAGCGTCAAAAGGTTTATCTTGACGTAAAACAGGCATATATCCAGCTTAAAAATGCACAGCAGTCCATACCTGTTTCGAGAGCATCAATGGATGTTGCGCAGGAACGTTATGAACTCGCAGCAGGCAGATACAAGGTTGGTCTGGGCGATGCGTTGGAGCTTAAAGACTCTCAAATTACTTATATGAACGCAAAACTGCAGTATTATAATACCTTGATGCAGTATCATATCTCTGCCGCTAACCTTGAACGTGTAATGGGTGCACCTCTTACCGCCAGTGATGTTACTTTGTAACCGCAATAACGGGACGGAAGATAAAAATTTATAAACGACGTCAAAACAGTAATTTTGACGTCGTTTGGTATTTAACAACCTGACACCCAAATAAAAAGCACCGGTATTTGCCGGTGCTATGGGATTTGTTGTATTATGAATTTTGTTTTATTCTGGCTTTGCGCCAAAGATTCTTTCTGCCAGTGCTTTGATTTTTTCAAAATCGTGGGCTGTTGTTTTGACTATTTTCAGATCATAAGGTACATCTTTATCACCGGTCTTTGGTTTACCTGTATTTTTGTCAATTTTAATCTCAGATGCTGTATATATCACATCATAATTTTGGTTATTATCATTAGGATTCGCTATCCAAACTGTTTTAATATTTCCGTCATTATCACGTGCTATTGATATTTGTGTCCCATCTTTTAATGTACAATATTCGTCTCCCCGTTCATCTGTACCAGTCTTCTTTACCCAGTCGGGTTCGTTTTCCACAAGGTCAACGACACGTGCTAAGGTTTGATTTGATTTGTCAAGAATTTCTTTATTATCCTTGAGGAAAGTAACAGCTTCCTGATTTGCCTCGGTATCATCAAGTGTTTTTTGCTCTGCTGCTTGAATTTCAGCAGAGAGTTTTTCTATCAGTTCACGTTTACCTATTTGCTGTTCATTAACGGATTCCAGACCGAGTTCACTCCCCCGTTCTTTTAACATATTAAGTATTTCATCATAAATTGCATCTTTATTTTTTGCTTTATTTTCAATTAAATCAAGAGCATCTGAGTCAAAAATGTAGGCGGCTGTATCTTTATTTATATTGTTTTCTTCATTGCCAACAGTTTCAAAAAATTTATAATCAAGTGTATCTTCTACTTTGTCAAATGAGGGATTAACACCTTTATTTATATGATTTGTTTGATTGTGAGGTCCTATTCCTGTAAGCTGATTATCAGGCGAATAAGATCTGGTTAATACTGTAAACATAGTTTTCTTAGCACCATCAGCAGTGTTTTGATTTTGTCGTATGATTTCTGCTTGTGCCTGCAAGTCTTCCCCAAGAGCTTCTTCAGCTTCGATATCCGGTGCTATATCGGCGGCAAGCTGCTCTTGATTTTCTGATTTCCATACTAAATCCGGATTT
>CALUSA010000012.1 GCA_944323275.1 Candidatus Gastranaerophilales bacterium | reverse complement strand
CAGCTACATCTTCGTATTTTCCATGACCGAAGGGATGATCGCTGTCAGCAGGTTTATCAGCTTTAATTACGGCAACAAAAGCAATAAATGACGCCAGCAAATCACTGGCAGAGTGTATAGCTTCGGATATAATACTTACACTGCCCGTTAAAAAACCGGTAATCAGTTTTAATATTATTAAGCCCAAATTTGACGCTATCGACAGCAATGCTGCTGTTTTTTTATTTAGAAATATTGAATGTGTCATTCTGTAAAATCCAAAATATTTCCGTTTGTTTTAGTTGAAAAAGCATAAGCGTTAGCCAACTTAGTATTTTTATTAACAGTCTGCAGTTCACCTTTAAGCTTATCCCTGACCAGTGTCAGTGCTTCTATATTGCTTTTTTCCACCTTACGGATTTTATCGCACAATTCTGTTAACCGGCTGATATCTTCACCGCTTTCTTTTATTCTTTCCGTAATTGGTTTAGATTCTTGAAAAATCATTTCTTTTTTACTGATAAAGGCAGCCAATTCCTCGTACAAGCCTCTTTCGATTAATTCTTTGATTTGAAGTGATATTTCATAGTATCTTTGATAAATTATTTCAAGATTGTCTAAGTCTAAACTCATACTATATATTCCCCGATTGAATTATCCTCATCCTCATCGTCTTCCTCTGATGCGTCGTTTTCAGAAGCATGATATTTATCAACTGCATTATTGTCAGCAAGAGATTGTCCTGACGATTTAAAATTTTTGATTGCTTCCCGCCACGTATCACGCAATGAAGTCATGTGTTTTATAACAACATCAAGAGCCTGCTCGTTTTTCTTTACGTTTGCGATTAAAAGCTGTGCACTCATGAACTCATATAAATTAAACAAATTTTTTGCAAATTCTCCGCCGGCTTCCATGTCCAGAGTCGCCTCAAACTCTGTTATTATATTTTGAACCTTTATTATATTATTATGAATTTTTTCAATATTCTTTTCAGCAAAACCTTCTTTTGCTTTGTTCAAAAATCTGACGGCACCGTCATAAAGCATCAAAAGAATTTCTTCTTTTGGTGCGGTTTCCATTTGTGTTTGTCTGTATTGTTTTAAATATGGATTCATTCGGCAACTTCCAATTTCATAATATAAACTTAGCACATTAATAAAATGCGGTCTATACTATAAATCACCTACATTTGTTTAAGCTCAGCCAGATTGGGGTCAAGCAAACGTCTGCCGACATTATCAAACTGTATTGAGCAAAGCGTCCTTTTACCGTAGTTAAACAATTCCTCAACAACGCCACGACCGTATTTTTCATGATAAACGATATTACCTTCCGTAATACTCATACCGTCACGTGACTTAGCAGCAGGTTCATCCGCTTTATAAATCGGCACTCCCGGAAGCGAGTTATTTTCTGTTAAATTTTCATATATATCATTTTGGGTAGGTTTTTCTTCCGGCATATCAAGTGCTACTGATTCCTGACTGCCTAAGATACCCGAATCAGAGTCCTCTAAATCTTCAAGCGGTTCAAGGTCTTCACTATCATCTTCCTCTGCAATAAGTTCATCCTCAGGTGCTGAATATTCTTCCATAGGACCTATTTCTTCAAGTGTTTCAGGTTCCCCAAAATCATCAAGCGGCTCGATTTCTTCAAGAGTATCAACAGTTGGGGAATTATCCTGCACAAGCAAATCATCGTCGCCATCGCTTAATTCATCAAGTGTATCAAGATCATCATCAGACATAAGTTCCGGTTGTGCCTCCGGTAATTCCTCAATAGTATCATCAGAATCACTTAACTGCTCAAGTTCTGCGCCAGGGAGTTCTTCAATTTCCGCACCTCTGGCAGTGAACATTTCGTCCACATCTTTAGCGATTTCTTCTTCAACAGATTCGTCAAAAATATTTTTTATCTCACTGTTTTCATCTGTATCTTCAAGAGTCGATAAATCATCAAACTCATCTATATCTTCTAAATCAGAAAGTTCCGCTATTTCATCAACAGGCTCATTTTCTTCTTCTGTCAACAATTCGGCGTATTCCTCCTGATTTGTTTCCTCATCAATGACTTCCGGTGTTGTAATTACTGCACCGTTTTGAGCAGTTGAACACTGTGTTATTTTTACAGGAAGCTCTTTTACAATAAGCGGCGTGTAATAAGTAGATTCTCCAGACACAATAAACTCTGCAGGAGCTAATTTCATTAAAAATGAATTATAACTTGCCGCAGATTTTTGTTGAGTTTCCGGCTTAAAGAGAATAAGATTTTTCGCAAATGATTTAATTCTGGAAGCAAGAGCCGAATCAAAATTTGAAGCAACAATCGGTTTTATATCTTCATTTTTGTATAACTCATTAATATGTTTTTCGTCAACCAATTCATCATTTACCTGCATAAGGACATAAAAACTTTCGTCAATATTTTGCAGTGCAAAATTGAGTGCTTCTTTTGTCCAATTTTCATCATGATTTGACAAATCAAGTATAGTAACGGAATTTGCTTTTAAAGAGTCATAAAGGGCATTAATTTCCTCTAAAGTCGACGCAAATATATCAAGCTGCTTATATTTTAAAAGCTTATTTCTAAAGAGGATAACACCTGTAGATTTATCTGTTTCGTAAACGCTGTCAACAACTTCGAGCAGGGTATTGAATGGAATAAAACCATCTTCTAGCGTATTAATGTATTCTTCTATTTCAAGGAGTATGTCCTGAACAATCGCTTTTTGTTCAACGGTCAACCCGTTGAGGTCGTTTTCGTAAATATAATTTAAAATAGCAGTGTTTACCGGCAATTTTAAATCTTTACCGAAAACAACTGTATTGTCGCCGGTATAAACTTCTATATCATTAAATTTTACTACGAGTGTTTTTTTACCTGACGATATGTTGTAATCCAGCAAGGTATTTAAAATATTAGTTGTTTCTTCCTGTCTGTCAGCTTGAATATACAAAAATTTGTTTAATATATCGGCAGACAAATTAAGCTCTATTTTAGACGAATTGGTTAAAACGCCTACGTTGATAGCATTAGATGCGGAGGAAAAGATATTTTGAAGTATATTAATTTTAGTTTTGGAAACTATTGCATCCAGCGCAGGAACATAGCCGCTGTATGTGCTATGAGAATTCGCTTCGTCCAAATCAAGCGCAAACTTTAAGATTGCACAGTTTGTATCTTCTTTGCTTGTTGATTCAATAGAAACAACCTGAGCAAGAATTTTCTGATTCCCGTCGTCAACAGTTAAAAAGTCTGATATAACAAGAGGGAAATCAAGTGGTTCATAATATAATTTTGCTAAACTATTTTTTATTTCTACTAATTTCATTTAATTACCGTTTTTTATTGACACACTTCTTCCTGCAATGCAATTGAGGCTATTTGATTGGACATAATTGCAACCTTTTTAATAGGACCTGTTGCATCTTTTTCGATTAATTTGCCAACCGCTGTTTGAGTTCTTATTAAAGGTAAAATTTCATCATATACGGCTTTTGGATCTTCAAAATATAACACCATCGGTGCAGAAGTGCCTTTTAAAAACACCAGTAGTGCCAATCTTGTTTTATATTGCTGCTGGGGAAATTGTTGAGCCATATTATTTCTCCTTTATCCTCTTATTATATATATAATTTATGTCAAAATTCGTAAAATAGCAATATCAAATATTAAAATTCTATCCCTTTGCGTGCCTTTATACCTTTATTCCAGTAATGTTTAACAGGATTTATCTCAGAAACAAGATCCGCAAGCTCAATAATTTCAGGCTTTGCATTACGCCCTGTCAACACAATTTCCATATCTTCCGGTTTGTTTTTCAAAGTTTCAAGCATATCCTCAAGGCTAATGCAATTCAAATCTATCGCAATATTGGCTTCATCAAGAATAATTAACTGATAATCATCGTTTTTAATTGCCTGCTTTGCTTCCTGCCAGCCTTTTTGAATTGTGTTTTTGTCTGATTCATTTATATTTTGCGAATATATAATTCTATCAAGCCCTGCCTGTATAATTTTTACATTATCCTTAAGATCGGGACACAGTTGCGAAAATGATATCAACTCACCGTAGTCATTTCCGCCTTTTGTGAACATAACAATAAGAACCCGCCAGCCTCTGCCGAGTGCTCTCATTGCAAGACCTAAAGAAGCGGTGGTTTTCCCCTTGCCGTTGCCGGTATAAACCTGAATATAGCCGTGTTTTGAAAACTCAGGATTGTATAGTTTTGTATTATCGTAATCTTGTGGGTTCATTACTTAACAAGTCCGCTCTCTTTCAAAAAACCTATTATTGCGCAAGCACAACTTTTTTGGTACTTAACAGGGGCTTTTTGCAATAAATCAAATGCTTCGGAAATTTTTTCGTCTTTATCGTACCATCTCTGATTATTTGGTTTTGCCTCATCTTTAAAAAACCATTCAACAGGCTTTGCATAATATTGCGCAAACTTTATTAATTCAAGCACATCAACTTTCCGGTTGCCTTTTTCTATTACAGAAATACCTGATACTGGCAGCTTCATAAGCTCTGCAATTTCTTCTTGTTTGAGACCGGATTCAATTCTTGCTTGTTTTAATTTATTACTTAATTCTTTTCTGTTCATTTTACACTATTTTAATTTGTTTTATTATAATTGTAAATTACATAAGTGTAAAGATTTTATTAGAGGTCAACAGCTTTAATTATGAACAGTGAAAAATACGATTTAAGGGTGAAATGTAAAGCTATAAGAAAAACACTGGATACCCAAACTGTTTCGAGCAGAATTTGCAATCTAATAAAAAATTGGAGTATTTTTAAAAACGCACAAAATGTTATGCTTTTTTATCCTGTTGGTGCGGAAGTTTCACTTTTAGATTTATTACAGGAAAAAGGTAAAAATTTTTATTTTCCTCAGGTTGCCGGCAATCAACTTTATGCGCTGCAATACACAACGATGAATAATTTTCAAAAAGGTGAATTTAACATTCCTAAGCCATCAGGCAAAAGTATTATTGATTGTTCCTTCATAGAACTTGTTTTGGTACCTGCACTGGCTGCTGATACCACAGGCAACAGACTTGGATACGGCAAAGGTTATTATGACAGATTTTTAAACAGCTACCCCGGCATAATTTCTGCTGTTCCGGTTTGTTCAAAATTATTATTTAACAGCATACCTACTGACAAACACGATGTGAAGGTCAATTATATCATCACGGAAAATGATATTATTCACCCTTAAGACGGTTTGGACGCCCTATATCTATTACATCGAACAACAGGTACTTAATTCCGTACAATAACAAACCTATAGAAAATACTTTTGCCATTTTCTTGCTGAGAAGTGCACCCGTAGCAAGTATTGCCGGTACAACATCAGAGGTCATTTGCTTAAACGCCCCCGAGAAATAACCTGTTATTGCATTGATTTTGTCAGGAAAATTCCAATCGGCATTGGTTTTAAAATACCAGTCTTTTAATTTACTTGTTGTTTCGCTTAAATCCTCCATTCTTCTGGAGCGTACATAAAGCTTTGTCAATCTTGCGGCGGTTTTTTCTTTGACCTTTTCTTCAGAATGCTTTTTACCGACATCGTGAGCATTGTACAAAACCATGCCTGCTGTTATTGTGCCCGCTACTTTTGCTGCGATATTCCATTTGTTCATACATAAACCTGCTTTTTGTTATTTACTTTTTGTTTCTTCTTTTTTAGGCGGATTCGGGTCATCTACTTTAACTGTTTGACCTGCTGTTTTTAAAGCTGCTTTAGCAGCATCGAGAGCATCTAACCCGTAGCCGGTATTAGATTGCTGCATTTGAGTTAAAAGCTGTTGTGTAAGAGCATCACCCTGTGCCCAGCCATTTTCAAGTATGCTTGTACCAATCATTTTTACATTTGAGTATTTACTTTGAAGTAATAAGTTCAACAAGGCTGTCAAGGCAGGGTCATTTTTTCTTGATTCATCTTCTCTAAAACGCTGCATCAACTCTTTTGCGCCCATTAATTTTATTTCGGGATTGTCGTTTCTTATATAGTTTTCAAGTGTTTTTATATAATCATCCGTTAGTAAAACAATATCTTTTTTAGGTTTTTCTTCGGTTTTCTGGTTTGTATTCAAGCTTGATGCCCCGACGGGAACAGTAGGTGCCGGCATATTATACATAGGAGGCTGCATTGTGTAATACGATTTATCATAAGCATTATTCGGTGACGGAGCCTGTGTTGTTCCGTTATTATTATAGATATTAGCACCGTTCGGGTTTACGGATGCCCCGATAATATTAATAGTAACACCGCTTGCGTTTGTCGGTATGCTCCCCGGTGTCCCCGTGCCGATGTTAAATGTTGCACCAGAAGTAGAGCCTGTCATTGCCTGCGGCACACTTTGCGTCTGGGTATATGGTTGATAGCCTACCTGATAATTCTGCATACATTTACCTTACACTTCTTCGCACTTATATAAACACAATTCAAGCAATAAAAATGCTAATTTTTACACCTTTGTAACAAAATCTTAATATTTGTTTTAATTACCCTAAAGTTATAAAAAAAATTGCCGATAGGTATAGCATAACAGGGAAAATATAAGGAGTAACTAAAATTATGGTTGATGGCGTAAATTTTAATCCTTTTACAGGGAAGGCACTCTCGGCAGAGGAGATTCAACAGTTAGACGCAAACAAAGACGGTATTGTGTCTTATGAAGAATTGCAGGACAACATGAGCTGGCTTGTTTCACAAGCACCGGACGATGAAGGTGAAGTACAAATTGACGATGGTGTTGAAAACAACACAGGTACGGAAACGCCCGAAGAACCGAAAGAACCTGCACCTGAACTGGACAGCAGAGGTTTAGGAATATATAACGCTGCTTTAAATAACGGTGCTGAAAGAACTGCAGACGATGCAGCAGAACTTGAAACATTTTTAACTAAAGTCGAAAGCCAATATATTGAAAAAATTATTGAAGAAGCAGGAGTCGAAGATGACGCTTCAAATGTTATTACTTATTTAAAAAATCAAAAAGCAGAATTTTTAAATGAGTATTTACAAGATAACCCCGAAGGTCCATACGATATGGAAGCAGTATCAGCAGCTTACATTCAGGCAATGGATGAGGCATTTACCACACGTCAGGAAGGTGTTGATGCCTTTAATGAAGAAATTGAAACAAAAAAAGAAGCAGCAGGAAACTTTGAAGTATTATATTCTGACGCAAACAATGTAGGCAATTACATGGATCCGGATGAATATCAGGCATTAAAAGATAAGGCTGTTGATTATATCATTGGACAATTATTATCAGGAGAAATTGATGAAGAATTTCTTACTGCATTAAACCCTAAGTATAAAAATAATATTAACTATATCAATGCTTATAATGCCATCCAAACTATGCAGGCACAAACAGACCCTGTCAAAATGAAGGAATATTTAGAAAAAGCTGAAGAAGCTATTGCAAAACTTATCGGACCGCAAAATACAGACGGTTCATCTTATCTTACAACCGCAATTAATACAAAACATGACAATGCAGAAAAAGCTGAACAGCTGGAAGCTTTGCAAAATTTAGCTGATCAAATGGCGGAAAAATATTCTACACAGATAGATACAAGATCTGATGCAGGTCAGAAAGATTTGGATGACTACACAACCAGATTGAATAACGCAATCAATGAATTCCTTGAAAACTATGAAGGTACAGGCGATATTGAAGAAGAATTCAAAAAATTCTTTGATGAAATCACAGCCCAGTACGAAATTATTGAATATGATATAAACAGTACGACAACAAGAGCCAGTGACGGTGATTCTCTTGGCTATAACAACCTTGTAAGTCAGGTTGAATCGGCAGGTGCCTATATTACAGATGAAGAAGAACAAAACATAATCGATGCGGCAACTGATTTATTTATGAACACAATGGTTTCGGGCGATGATACATCAATCGTTGAAGAAATCTACCCGAACTTTGAGTCAAATCCAGATTATCTTGAGGCAAAAGCATTGTTTGACGGACTTGCAACATCTGCTACACCGAAAGAAGACTATGAAAAAATCCGTGAACTTTTGAATAACATGTTAAAAGATTACGGTGTAGACAATATAGTAAAAGGTGTCAAAACGAATGAAGCCAAAAACGTTAACCTGTCTAACGATATAGCTGAAGGTATCTGGGGATATAACTCAAATGATACGTATGGCGGTGATGATCTGATTATTCCATCATTCAATGTTGGTGATGACGGTACAATCACGTGGACAAATTCAAACGATAAAGGCGACATAGAAAAGATACTTCAACAACTTGAAAACAGAATTAAATCTGAAATGAAAGCCCAACTCGGTGAGCTTTATGATGAAGCACAAATTGAACAATTCTTTGATGAAGCAGTTCTCAATAATTTGATGAATCTTGGTACAGGTAAAACAGCTGTATACGACGGTAAAAATAAATTCTTGCAACGAATATATAACCAAGCCAACGGCTCCGGCAATACAGTTGATGTAGAAACCTTTGTAAACGGTATCATTGCTGAATTTAACGATATTGCAACAAAAGGTCTCAAAGGTGAAAATACAAATGACAGTGGTACAATTGACAGAAAACAGACATTAAAAGATTCAGGTGCTGTTGATGACTACGCTAGCGGCGAAAACAGAGGCGGAACACACTGGAGTTCCGGCAATGCAAAAACTGATGTAAAAAATCTCGCTAAGTCAAAACTTGAAATGTTGAGAGCTTCCTTAATAGCACAAGCTCAAACTATATTAGGCGATAATTACATTGAAACAGATGTTTCCACAATGATTGATCAGGCTATTAACGAAACAGTAGACGCCTATGATTATTGGGATACGAAAGGCGGCATTCGTGAACGCTATGCATTTAACGCCAATGAAATGTATGACAACTTCTTTGATAACTTTGAAGATAAACTTGATAAATACAAAAAAGAAAAAGAAAAAGAAGAATAAAAAATTTATGTTGTCACCTGCGGGAAAAGTATTTTTTAATACTTTTCCCATTTTTTCGTTTGTAAATTCATATTAATTTATCTATAATGATTTTTATGAAAAAAATTCTTCACGATAAAAATACTGACGGAGTTTCTGCAGACTGTCCTAATTATCTTTGTAAAAAATGCGGCAAATGCTGCAAAGCTATTTCGACACAGTATTCACACAAGGAACTGGTTGAATTAGCCGGAAAAGGACAGGAGGAGGCTAAAGTTTTTGTTGAGGTTTTTAAGCGTTATGACTCTGTTGAAGCTGCAAGAGCAGCTGCACCTCAGCAGGTTGAAAACATAATAAACAACCTGCAAAAATACAATCCTGATTTTGATGCGTCAAAACTGACAATATACTATTGTCCAAATTTAACAGAAGACAATCTTTGTTCAGTTTATCAAACACGACCTGACTGCTGCAGGCGGTTGCCTAACAACGGATGGTCACTGCTGCCTGAGGATTGCGGGTTTAAAGGATGGCAGTTTCAACAAAGAGAAAAAGTTAAAGCTTCAGTACGCAAGTTAAAAGAAAAGTTGACGGAATTAAATTTAATTCAAGAAGATAAAATATTGCCGCAGTACGACAAAACCGTCAAACAAATGAAAGAACTAATAACAGAAAAAATTAACCTCTGGGAAAAATACGGGGCAAAATACTGGTAAAAACTTATTTTTTCTTAGTTAAAAAATTTTTAATCTTTTGTAAAAGAGGCTTTTTAGATTCTTCAAGAAGTTCGTTATATTTTTGTTTTAACAATTTTTCCACGTTAGCGGAGTCAACTGTACTTATTTTATTTTTAAGAAGATTTAGAGCCTGTTTTATTTTGTTATGACGTTTCAACAAATCAACGTATTCATAAATAATCAGATTGTTAAAAGGCTCTAACCTGAGAGCATAGGAATAATAGTTTGCCGCATTATTAAAATCATCGGCTTTATCAGCGGAAACAGCGGCGTTATAGAGGTAATCAACATTTAACTCATCCAGCATGGAGGCTTCCTTGTAATAAAGAAAAGCATCACCGTATTCCTGAGCATTAAAGTACAATTTTGCAAGAAAAGCATAATAAGAATGATTGTCAGGCTGCAGAGAAACAGCTATTTTAGCATTTTCTATAGAACGATTTTTCAGCCCCTGAGCTTCAAATATCATTGCTTTGTATCGATAAGCTTCTGCGCAGTTGCTGTCCAGCTTAATAACGTTATCAACTATTTTTGAAGCTTCCGCATAGCGTTCCTGTTTTAAATTTATTTTTGCCATTAACAAATGTGCATATATAAATCTGTTATTTAAATACAAAACCTTTGTGGCAATGTCTTTTGCTTCCTGATATCTGTCCAGCTCACAGTAACAGTCAGCAAGTTCACTCAAATATTCAAGTGACTCGGGTTTAATAAATAATGCTTTTTGAAGACAATCAACAGCTTCTTTATACAGAGGGAATTCCTTATAAATTTTAGCGGTTGCGTAGTATAAGAAATCATTATCCTGAATTTTTTGTGACAGATTTTGCAATGTATTTTTGGCGTCAATAATTTTCCCGTTTTGAGCCTGTATTAAAGCCTGCAAAATAAGAGCATCAGTATATTCAGGACTAATTTGCAAAATATGTTCAATTGTTTCAAGGGCTTTTTTAAAGTCTTTGCGTTCGTAATACAAATAAGCCAGAGAATAATTATAAACAACATTTGCAGGTTCTAAAGAAACCGCTGTTTTAAAAGAGTTTTCAGCTTCAAACAGCCAGCCGTTTAAAGAATATGCACTGCCGAGGTTATAGTGATAAAACGGGTTGTTTGGTTCAATTTTTATTGCAATCTGAAAATAATTTATTGCATCTGCAACCTTGTTCTGGTCAAGTTTCAATAAACCGAGATAGTTGTAGGTCCTGTCGCACTGAATTTCGTCCAATATGCTGTTAAAAAGTTTTTCGGCATCTGAGTCCTGATGTTTTTGATAATATATTACCCCGAGATAAAATTTTGCATCCGTGTTGTGAGGATATAATTTTATTATCTCCTGAAAAACGCCTATTGCTTTAAATATCTGGTTAAGCTTCAGTCTTGCATAACCTTCCAATAAAAGAAGTTTTTCGTTTTTTCTGTCTTCATAGTTGAATTTACTGTTCTCCAACTCTGTTAAAACTGTATTAAACTGGCTGCATTCCGTAAGCATTTCCAGATATGTAACAAAATTTTCAATATCCGGAGAAAGTTTGTATAACTTTTCAGCAAATACAAGAGCTTTTGAATAATTTTTATTATACTTGTGAACTTTTACGACTATTTTTAAGGTTTCGAGATGTTCAGGATTTATATCCAGTATTTTTTCCGCATATTCAAGAGCACGCTCAAAGTTATTCATTAAAAAATAGAGCTGAGCAATTTGTGACAAAATTTCTATATTGTCGCTTTCAAGACAAAGAGCTTTGTATAAAGCTTCTATTGCCTGTTTATAATGTTTTTCTTCCTGCAGTTGGAAGGCTTGTTTTAGAAATTTTGTTGTTAACCCTTCACTCATATTCAAAACTCGTTAATAAATACCATCTCTGTTCTTATTATATTGTTAAACAGTGTAATGGTAAAGTATTTTGAATAAATATACATTAAGTTTATGATTCAGCCACAGATATGTTTGTAACACCTGCATCACGTGCTTTGTCCATAAGTTTTACAACAGCACCGTGGGATGCTTCTGGTTGTGCCAGTATCAACAAACCTTCGGGAAAATCTTTCATTTTTTGTTTAATGGTATCCTCTAGCTGTTCAGAGGTAATTTCCTGTTCATCTATATAATAACGGTCATCGTCGCTTACCGTAACAGAAACTAATTTGTTATCCTGTTTAACATCCTGTACTTCAACATTATTTGGCACGGCAAGATTAAGCCCCTGCTGATCCAACAAAGGTGCAATCACCATCATGATAATCAACAGCACCAGAAATATATCCGTCAACGGAGTTATGTTTATTTCGTTAAATGAATCTCTGTTTCTCGCCATAATTGATTTTCCTATTCTTCAGACGGAATTTCTCCGGTTGTATGCTCATATTTTTGAGTTGTATTCATGCTTAAAGCTGAGGAATTCTTTTTAAGACTGCTATTTTCAAGCTTTTTTTGTTCTTTTTTAGAAAGAGGTTCACCTGCAACAATAAGTTTGTCAAATTCGGCTTCCTGTGCAGCTCTCATTATCTTCATAATTTCTCTGCTCTTTACGCTCTCATCAGCTTTAACAACAACTTCTTTTTTTTCTAATTTTGGTTTCAGTGCAACAAGGCTGTTATAAATTTCGCCCTCCTGTATCTGAGCCCCATTTACGTAAAATTTTCCGTCTTTGGTGACTGATATAGTCGCATTTTTTTGTTCAACAACTAGACCGCTATTAATTTCCGGCATCTTTATACTGCTGTCATTTGATTGAAATGTCGGTGCAATAACCATCATAATAATCAACAGTACCAAAAATATATCCGTCAACGGAGTTATGTTTATTTCCGTAAATAGAGCTTCTTTACCTTTTGATGTTTTAAATGCCATTGTTATTTGCTTTCATTAAAATTATAATGCTATGTTAGTCGGTTGATTTACATTAACTTCTTCATTGCTGTCAACAAAACTCAAGAATAACAATTTTATAAGCTGAAAATCATCTTCAAATCTTTTAACGACTGATTGAAAATAGTTATACAAAATAACAGCAACAATAGCAACACCAAGACCTAAGGCTGTTGCAATCAAAGCAGATGCAATACCTGAGGCAACTGCTGCCGACTGATTGCCCTGAACTGCCAGATCCTGAAATGTAAAAAGGATTCTGACTACGGTACCGAACAAACCGAGAAACGGACACACACCGCCAATTGTACCTAATATTGTAAGATGTGCTTCCAGCTTTCTGGTTGCAAGGCTTGACGCAATATCAAACGAACGGGAAAATCCGCTCTTTTGTTCGGAAAAAATCCTTACAGCTTCTTCCGCAACACCGCCGATTATACCGCCCAACTGCTCGCTGAGAATTTGTGCTGTATCAAGATTATTTTGAGTCAATTCTTTTTGCAATTTTTTTATAAAAAGTACAACATTCCTTTTATTTTGGCTGTAATAAAAAAATTTATTGATTGCAACCGCTACCGTCAAGATTGAACAAAGAATAATCGGTGCTATAATCCATAAATCTTCTACTGCTGCTTTGAGTAATAATTCCATTGTCTGTCCTCTTTCTATTTGCTGTAAATAATATTTTTGTTAATAAGCCGTTGCCCCGAAAACGTTGTAATCAAAGGTAAATTGAATATCTACACTATCACCCTTATATTCAGGCGGCAAAGGTTTGAAAGGTGCCGTTAATTCAACCGCATGCATAGCTGCTCTGTCTGCAGCCGGCAATCCCGAGGATTTATAAACTCTGTGTGAAAGTAATCTGCCATCTCTCGCAATTTTAAACAAAAGTACAACACGTTTACTTTCATTACCTTTAGGCGGTTCCCAGTTCATTTTTATTCTGCGCTGCAGTTCTCGCATATAAGGACCGAAATCCGGCTCTTTTAGAGCGTCTATACCAGGGGCACCTTTTGGATTTCCGGGACCTGGATTTCCTATACTGCCGCTTCTGCCGGCACTGCCCGGTGAAAATCTTCCGCCGCTCGAACTGCCTGAATTACTTGGTGAAAAGCTCGGTGCAGGAGTATATCTGCTTCCGCTGCCTGAAGTTCCGCTTTTAGAGCCTGAGCCTGATTTTGTACCTGCAACCGGTCCGCCTGACGGTCCGACAACTTTAGGCGCAGCGATTTTGGGTGCCGGTACATTAAAACTGCCGCTCGGCTTCTGGGTTTTCGGAGCACTCGGTTTAATTGCCGGTTTTGGCGCAGGAGCTGCAACTTTAGGTACTCCCTGAGGTGCTGCCGGTTTTTCTGTTTTTTTAGGTGCCCACGGAGTCGGTGCATTAAAAAGCGGTTTTGGCGCAGGGGCTTTTGGCTGCTGTACCTTTTGCTGTACTTTCGGCTGAACTTTTTGCTGCGGTTTAGGGGGTTGTTTTACCTGTCTTTGGGGCTGCACTGCTTTTGGTTTAGAAGCTTTACTAACAGGTGCAGCCTGCTGTGAGCGGCTTGGCTGAGAAGCTTGCTGAGGCAAAGACACACGACGTTTTGGGTCATGTATGCCGCCGGCTCTTGAGTTCTTGTCTGCTCTAAACTGTGTATTTTTATTTATAGGCGGAGCCTCTTTGTTTACAAGTACAAACTCAATATCTTTCGGTTTTGGCTGCGGTTTATCAAATAACGAAAGATTAATTCCCAATAAAGCAAGAACAATCATTAACAGCCATATCAAACCCAATACAACAGGATGAAATATTGCAGAATATACAAAGCACTTAGAAAGCGGAATGTCATTTTCGTCTTCTTTTTTGTAAATTCCGTAAGTATATTTGGAATTCTCCTGTAATTCTTCCTCGTCTTCGTATGTTTCGATATTACCTAGTAGTGTCATTTTGTCCCCAAATTTCTTTTGTTTTATAGTTTAACAAAAGCAAAACATTAAAACAAATCACCCGAGTTACTTAATTATTGTATCAATGTTTTTGCGGTGTAAATGTTATCTGTTGATCTAATACTATATACACGACCGTTCCTGCTGCAATTTTAGCCGGCACACCTTTATCAAGCACCGCCTGTGCTGCAACTGCGCCTGCACCTGCAGCCGCACCGTATGCTGCTGCCTTCTTATCGGTAACGGGTTTCGATTTATTTATCGCAGCAGCGGCAACTGCACCTGCAGCAGCTGCGGCGGTAACGTCTTTTGTATGTTGATTTGTCAAATCAGCTTCGCCTTTTATAAGACCTGTTCCGTCCTGAGTTTGAATTTTTCCGGAAATAGGAATCATTTGACCGTACGGAGTAATGATATTTGTAAACTTAACCATTAATTGCCCGTTTACACCACTTTGTCCCGCTTTTTTAATCTGTGTGACAGTACCGTTAACAGAACTGCCTATCGGTGCAATTAATGTATTGTTGTAGTAAAAATCCTGAGATAACGCAATACAAACACTTTGTCCTAATTGCAGTTCCTCAGAGGACATCTCCATTGTTGCGGTAGCAGGAAATATTGTACCTGAGGGCACATATATAACTTTGCCCTGCACAGGCGTAAATTGTTCGGCATGTACGGGTACGGAACAAATATTGCTCAGGGTTAAAGCAGCACCAAATGTAAGCCCGGATACCAACAGTACGGTTAATACTTTTTTTGAGGCATTTAAGTTTAGCATATTGTTCCTCCGTTCTTTTCCTAAAACATTTAACGATTATAGAATTTTATTGTTCATTTTAAAATCAGTAGACAGGCTATTAGTAAAACTCACCTACACCAAAAGTGAACGCACCTTTCGAGGTACCGTCAGGTACACCTGTGAGAGGATAGCCCCAGTCTATGCTCAAAGGTCCTACCCCCGGTACATAAACTCTTACACCGACACCGGCAGTAATAGCATGTATCGGTCTGTTGTAAATTTCGTTTGTAACCGTAGAACCGTAAATTTGACCTGCATCAACAAAGGCTGCGATTCTTATGTTATCAAGAAATTTAGCCTCCGTAATCCTGTCTATAAAAGGAATAGGTGTCTGGAATTCCGCAGATCCCATCATAAAACCGGTACCTGTACCAATACCGCTCATTCTAAAACCTCTTACAGTATAAGGACCGCCTAAACGGTACGCCATAACCTCAGGAATATCACCGTGAATGTTTCCTCCGGCTCTAAACGCCAAAGATACAGAAGATTTTTTACCTACAGGATAGTATTTTTTAATACCGCCGGATAACTTACCGAAGGTATTATCAAAACCGTCTAAGGCAATTTCTTCATCAAATCTTACGTTAGCAAATACACCGCTTCTCGGAAGTGTAGAGTTATCTCGTGTATCATAAATCAAGCTTGGAGATAAAGAAAGGAATAAACCGCCCTGCAATTGTTTTGCACGTTCCGAAATAGGTATATTATGTGCGGCATACAAACGTTCAATCTGGTTTGCATCGCCTTCTTTAACATGTACATTTTCAAGCCCTATGCCAAACGAACCGACAAGGTGGGGGAAGTTAACAAAAGCACGTGATATTGTAGCTTCAACACCGAATCTTTTTTCGACAGCCAGAGGAATCTGATAGCTGGCAAAATCACGACCGAAAGCTTTTATCATTAAAGAATTATCAGTCCCTTTTAATTTAGGTTCAAACCAGCTTAATTCCGCCTGCAGGTTTGCTCTGTTAAGCATTGAGCTGTCAGCCATAACAACACCGGTACCGGCTAATAAGCTTAAAGAAACTCTCTGACCTGTTCCTCTGAAGTTATTATCAGTAAAGCCGCCTGTACCGAATAAACCTGTTGCCGTATCAATACCGCCGCCTAAAGAAATCGTACCGGTTCGTTGTTCTTCAAGATTTATTGTTACTTTATAAACCTCGGGATTGTCCTCATCCCTTTCAATAGTTCTTTTTACATCTTTAAAAGCCTGTGTACCGTACAAACGCATCAAATCCTGTTTTATCAGATTCTCGTTATACACTGTTCCTGGCTGTGTGAGGATATTTCTTTTTACAACAAAATCTTTTGTCTTCCTGTTGCCTTCAATAACAATTGAACCTATTTTGCCCTCATCAATTACAATATTAACTATGCCGTCGGGGTCATCGGTAACGGAAGTAACCTGAGCCAGTATAAATCCCTGACTTGCATAATAATCTTTAATCTCTTGAATGGCTTCATTGATTTTGTTAATATTTTGAGGCTTATTAACTAATTCGCCCAGTATCTGCAAAAGGTCGCCGGTTGCTATTGAATCATTTCCGGTAATCGTAAAATCTGTAATCGGTATATTTTCCTGAACAATAATTTTTAATTTTATAGTTTTATCATCTACTTTTACAGGAACGGCACGCATTTTATCCGTAAAATAACCCATTTCATATATTGATTTCATATTTTGCTGAACAGCATCAACGCTATACGGGTCACCCGGGCGAATTTTTACGTTTTCTAAAATTTCTTCGGTAGAAATCAGGTTATTGCCTTCTATTTCAACAGTACCAAATTGTATATCAGAAGTAGCTGCATTTTTTTCAGCCTGCAGATTTTTTATTTCAGGCTGCACTTTCTCCCATAGAGAATCCTCGGACGGCATGCTTTGCGGAGATTGATTTTCATTATTTTTATTGCGGTTCCAAATATTGTGAACTCCGCCGTTGTTGTTATTTTTATCACGCTGCCAAAATTTCCATTTTGAATCAGCAGCATAAGACGGCGAGGACTGCACAATCAGCATGCCTAAAGTCAATAAAAATATACCAGCTTTTTTATTATTAATAAAAATTATTGCGTACCTAAATTACAATTACTTCCTCTAAAAATTATACCCATAAAATAAAAAAGTACAAAATGTAAAATTATCATAAATATATTCTGAATATCTATAAATTATGCAAATGTTTAAAGTTTCCAAAATTGCAGCAAATAAAAATAATTCAGATGCAGGATACTAATAACACAAATTTATAACTAATATTATATTAGATGTAAATAAAATGAGGTAATTGTGTATGTCTATATCATTTTCTGGTGTCGGATCAGGCTTGCCAATTGATGAATGGATTAGTGCTTTTGTTGAAGTAGAACAGACTAAAATTGATTCATTAACAGCACAGCAAGAAGAATTAAACAAAAAAAGCAGTACTCTTAATACATTAAAATCAACATATACCTCCGTAGAAAATTCAACACTAAAATTTACGGACGCATTGCATGGTTCGGCTGCAGATATCTTTACAAAAATTTCGATATCAACCTCAGACGAAGACAACAAATATTTATCGGCAACCGCAACACAGCTTGCGACCCCTGCCGTTGTAAAAATCAGCGTACAGCAGTTAGCAAGTCCGACAACAAGAAGAACATACGGACCTGACAGTGCAGACGGCAAACAACTGGATTTTTCCGATTCTTCCAAAAAGCTTTCAGAATTAGGATATGACAAAGAGGCTACTTTCACTATTAACGGAGAAACATTTGCAGTTAACGGTGATACCACAATAGACGGTTTAATCTATGAAATCAACAATTCCGCAGATGCAGGAGTTTCCGTATATCTTGAAGACGGACAAATTGTTCTTGAAGGTACAAATCTCGGTGCACAGGATATAATTGTAGAAGACGGCGAAGGTTCTGATTTTGCTTCTTGGATAGGATGGACAGATGACACAAATTTATCCCTTGGGCAAAATGCAAAATTCACAATAAACGGTAAAGAAAAAGAAGCAACCTCAAACAATTTGACCAGTGCGGAAACCGGTGTAACAGGATTGTCGCTGGAACTGAAAGAAGTAACGGGCGACGAGGTTGTTAAGGTTAATATAAAAAGAGAATCCGACTCAGAAGGGGTGCTTGAGGCACTGAAATCCTTTGTAGAGGCATTCAATAAAGCAATCAATGATACGGATACGGAAACGGATTCGGAAGGTTATTTATACGGTGAAACTACTCTGGTTTCGATAAGAAATCGTTTGCGTAACCTTGTTACCGATGTTGTAAATCCTGACGGTATATACAAATCCCTTGCGGATATAGGTATTACTTCAGGGGAACCGGGCATGGATGTAGATGCGGATACTACTTCTCTTGTTATTGATGAAGAAAAATTTATGGAAGCCTTTAAATCAAATCCTGCTGCAGTAAAAGAGCTTTTAATCGGAACTAATGCAAACTCTATTACCGGTGAAGAAGCAACACAGGGAGTTATGCAGCGTGTTCAGGAAGGTTTGGATGCTGCGCTCGATGCACAGGGCGGATACTTCACTGCGAGAAGTTCATCTTTATCAAGCCAATTGTCACGTTTATCGGAAAAAATTGCTGACAGAGAAGAAGATTTAGAAATATACAGAGAAAGAATAACCCAGCAGTTCAATTACATGGACCAGCAGATTGCAGCGTTAAACAACCAGTATTCACAATTAACGTCTACGTTATCCTCGCTGACGGGTTCCAGCTCATAAATATTATAAGTAAAACTCAATTTAATTGATTTCACGCCTGCATTCTATAGCCTTTGCAAGCGTGATTTCGTCTGCATACTCAATATCAGAGCCTATTGGTATTCCAAAGGCAATTCTTGTTATTTTTATATTAAACGGTTTTAATAATTTTGTCAGATAAAGACTTGTTGCCTCGCCTTCAACCGACGGGTTAAGAGCAATGATAACCTCTTTTATATCATCATGCGCCACTCTCTGTAACAGCTCTTTTATTCTTATATCCTCGGCACCAATGCCGTCTATCGGAGATATTAACCCCTGCAGAACATGATATTTGCCTTTATACTCATTAGTATTTTCAATTGCGATTAAGTCTTTTGTTTCGGCACATACACAGATAACAGAATTATCACGATTTGGTGCCGAACAAATTTCACACGGGTTGGTTGCGGACATGTTAAAACAAATATCGCAATAATGAATTGTTTGTTTAGCGGTAATCATTGCTTGAGCAAATTTTTCAACCTCGGAAAGAGGCATCTTAATCAGATGAAAAGCTACCCGCTGGGCAGATTTTGGACCAATGCCGGGTAACTTTTGAAATTGTTCTATTAATACTGCTAACGGTTTTGTATATTGCATTAGAATAAACCGGGAATATTAATACCGCCGGTTAAGGATTTCATCTTAGCCTGCATTTCTGTGGTAGCCTGAGCGGTTGCGTTGTTTATTGCTGTTGTAATCAAATCCTCAAGCATTTCAACCGTATCTGTATCTACAGATTCCGGATTTTCAGGGTTTAATGCTGCTTTTGTTAATTTTATTGACTTAAATTTGCCCTGTCCGTCACAGATGACAGAAACAGCACCATTACCCGATACTGAACTAAATTCCGTATTAGCCAGTTCATTTTGTGTTTCTTGTAATTTTTTTTGCATTTGCTGTGCTTGTTTCATCATTTGAGCAATATTCATAAATTTGATCCTCATCCCTTAATATATATCACATAAACTAATACTAATTATAAATTAAGAATAATTTTATGCAATTTATTTTATTTGAAAAAAATTACAAAAATATTACTTTTGTATATATTTAATTTCTGTGGTAATATAAAAAGCATGGATGAAATTACAAAACGAAAATTACGAGCAGTTGGAGCAATAGCAGTTTTTATAACTGCAGCACTGTCTATTTTCTTTTTCTTTTATCAAATTAAAGAAAAGAAAAATACGACAATGAGATTGCGTTCTTTTTATTCTGACATGGTGCAGACTCTGCAGTTTTCGATGAACCTGAATTTTACCCCTGATATATGGGAGTTTAAAGGCGGATACAGAAATGTTGATGTTATAAATAACAACATTGTTCAATATTTAAAAGTAGAAAAGAACTGTGTCGCAGATGGAGGCGATTGCTTCCCCGATGTCCTTTATAAAAATTTTAAAAATAAACCGACAAAAGTTAATTTATCATCATTACCGTCTGTAGTTCTAAATAACGGTATTGCGATTGCTTTTGAAACTATAAGCAAATGTAAGAAAAAAGATGCAGTTTGCTCAATTGTCTATGTTGATTTGAATTCTGTTAAAGAACCTAATACCTTCGGTAAAGATTTATTTGTATTCATGCTTTTAAATTCAAAACAAAGACCCTTCTTGCCCTACAATATTAATGTTGCTAAAGAAAAACTGTCAACAGATCCAAAAATCGGCTGTAACAAAGAAGCAGAAATGCCTATGTATTGTTCAGCTTATATATATGACAATGATTGGTTAATTGACGATAAATATCCGTGGTAAAATAAATTTATTAAAGTTTTGATAATACCTTTTGTCAGATAGACTTCTAAAAGGAGAAGTAAATGTCGGATTTTGATTATTCTAAAATATTAAGCTATATACCGATGGTTATTGAGTCATCATCAAGAGGAGAAAGGTCTTTTGATATATTTTCAAGGCTTTTGCGTGAAAGAATAATTTTCTTAGGCGAAGAAATTGATGATGAAATGGCAAATGTAATTGTTGCCGAACTGTTATTACTTGATTCCGAAAATCCAGAAAAGGATATTATGTTGTACATCAACAGCCCCGGCGGCGTGATAACTGCCGGCATGGCGATATATGACACGATGCAAAGTATTCGTGCAGATGTAAGCACAATTTGCATTGGTGAAGCAGCCAGTATGGGTTCATTCCTGCTTTCATCGGGTGCTAAAGGGAAAAGATTTTCACTCCCGAGTTCCAGAATTATGATTCACCAGCCATTAGGCGGTGCGCAGGGTCAGGCAACGGATATTGAAATTGAAGCAAAAGAAATTTTAAGAATGAAAAATATGCTTAACGGCATTCTCGCTCAAAATTGCTCACAACCGCTTGATAAAATAAAGAAAGATACGGAAAGAGATTATTACATGTCCGCTCAACAAGCCGTTGAATACGGGTTAATTGATAAAGTAATATCACGTACTGTTTAACATTTCTTAACATTTTTAAACAATTTTTTATAGAAGAAGTAATTATAAAATATGCAAAGTTTAGTTACTCCTTCTATAAATTTTATATATTATTTTTTCACCAAAACAACGTAAAGGCGGTAATTACAAGGGTTTAAGGCAAACAAAAGAAATAAATTATTATTTTCTTCAACTTAGGCAATTTTAAGTTTTGAAATGTTTTTATATAAGTGTAAGGTTAAATAAAGTTTGGTTATGGTAGGAGACTAGAACAGTGTACGCAATATTTACAATGCGAAAACTTCAATTGACTCAGCGCATCAACAACCTTCAATGCAGGTTGATGGAGCTGTCACAGAAACTTCAAGATCTTTCTGTGTATGCCGGAAATGTCGCTGACGGAGTAATTACTCCGGGTGAATTTATGAGTTCACCGGCAAGTATTTTCGGAGTAAATATGAATTACTTCAACAACAGTGTTCCGCAAGCTTTATATAACGCTTCAATGGCAACTCAAATCTACAATGCCAATATGATGAATATGAACGCAGCATCAGGCGGTCAATACGGTATGCTTGTTGATCCTTCCAACCCACGTTCAATTCAGGCAAATCAATTCTTTGTATTCAATGCCTTCTTTAAACAGGCACTTGATGCCGCAGGTAAAGCTGAAGCAGCAAAAGTAAAACGTCTTGAAACTGAGATTACAAACCAAAAATTAATGATAGAAACTCAATTGAAAGCTGCAGAAACCGAGCTTCAAAAAGTTGAAGAACAGGAAAGCAAAGGCATAGAACAATCAGCTCCTAAATATGCATAATAAGTAAGTTTCATAATTCCTCGCATGTGTGAACAGTGTATTAAAAAAGTTCCTGATGATTATTATCAGGAACTTTTTTATTCACATTATTTGAAAAATTAAATAAAAAGTTATAAAATAAATTTGCATACTAATGGTATTTATTTACCGATTTGTCAAAAGGAGAAATTTAATGTATCAAGACGAAAAACTCATCTGCGAGGACTGCGGGGCAGAATTTGTATTCACTGCAGGTGAGCAGGAATTTTATGCGGAAAAAGGATTGGTAAATAAACCAAAACGATGTCCGGAGTGCAGAAAAAAAAGAAGGCAAAATAACCGTAAAAAAATGTATGACGTAGTTTGTTCAAAATGCGGTGCTCATACCCAGGTTCCGTTTAAACCGGTTTTAGGCAAGGAAGTTTATTGCAAAGATTGTTATAATTCAATGCACTAAAAGTTAAGCACCCTGTTGAGGGTGCTTATTTTATTCTCTTTATTTCTTTTGCTATTTTATGTAGCTCGCTAAGATTGACGGACAATCTTTATAAGTTGTTGATTGTGCAAGTGCATTTATTGATGTGTAGAAATTAGCCATGCTCATTAGCAGAATGGCAATCAGAGCATATCTGGCTATTTTAATCTCTGTTACGTTTGTCATTTCCACCCCGATTATATAGTAGCCTGTCTCCGTTAATGAAACTTTGCCTTAAGCCATTGCAGAGAAAGAACCGCCAACATTATTTGCAAGTGAACCTGCTGTTTCTGTAGGACCAAATGCTAATGAGCCGGTTGTTTCTACCGGTTTTTCCACTCTTTCCGGCTGTTTGTACGGTGTGAATAAATTTCCGATTGCTGATACGTTCATAATTTACTCCTTCTTCTAAATTTACTTCTGAAATACTTTTTACATACCTCGTATATATATAAAAACAATTTATATAGCCCGAATTCAATTTTAAATTTTTTCATTACAATTCTTTACAAATGAAACTTTCTGTGTAACATTTTTGTCTTAATTTATGAAAAGTTAAGAAATAATTAAATTTCCTTGAGTAAATACCTTGATAATTTATAATTAAAATATTGAAATTGATAAAGGGTTTTTATTATGGGGAATGAAAATAACGAAATCGAAAATGTTGAAGAAATAAAATCTGAAAATAATCCGTTTGCCTCGGATAATGTTGACACTCAAACAAATGATAAAAAAGAATCAGAAGAAGATGATTCTCAAATTACGGATGAAATTTCATCACTAAAAGCTGAACTTGATAAAATCAACAATCAATATGTCAGACTTGCTGCAGATTTTGACAATTACAGAAAAAGACAAATGCAAGAGCGTGAAGCACTTTTAAAATATGGTGCAGAAGAAACTTTGAAAAAAATGATAGAAGCTCTCGACAATATTGACAGAGCAAAAGCTTCGGTTGAAAATGTTGATGACGTTAACACGGTAAAAGACAGCTATAATATTGTATTTAAACAAATATACGATGTTCTTGGAAAAATAGGACTTGAGGTTATTGACACACAGGATAAAGAATTTGATCCCAATTTGCATGAAGCTGTTATGCAAACCCCGACAAGCGAATATCCTGAAAATACTATTATTGCGGAACTTCAAAAAGGTTACAAACTTGGCGACAGGGTATTAAGACCCTCGCTTGTAAATGTAGCAGTTAGTGAATAGTGGGGAAAATGGCTAATTATTACGAGATACTCGGTGTAACAAAAGAAGCAACACTGGCTGAAATAAAATCAGCATTCAGAAAAAAAGCGAGAGAACTACACCCTGATGTAAATAAAGCACCGGACGCAGAAGAAAGATTTAAAGAACTTGGTAAAGCCTATGAAACTTTATCAAATCAAGAAAAACGATCTTTGTACGACAGGTACGGCGAAGAAGGGTTAACCAATGCCGGTTTCGATAATTCAGGACCGTTTGATTTCGGATTTGGTGATATAAATGACATTTTTGAATCCTTTTTCGGCGGAATGGGAGGTTTTTCATCTGCTCAGGTTGATCCAAATGCACCTCAGAGAGGTCATGATTTAAGGCTTGATATAGAACTTGAATTTGAAGAAGCGGTCTTTGGTGTAGAAAAAGAAATAAAAATTGACCATCTCGAAATGTGCAAAGATTGTTACGGTACCGGTGCACAACCGGGTACAAAGCCCATGACCTGCCCTGATTGCAACGGTAAAGGTCGTGTTGCACATGTTACAAGAACAATACTGGGAAGCATACAACAGGTGAGTGTATGCCCTAAATGCCACGGCAGCGGACAGATTATAGGTTCGCCATGTAAAACCTGCAACGGAGAAGGTCGTGTTGAAAAAGAAAAAACAATAAAAGTTAAAATACCTGCAGGTGTTGATAATAACGCCAAAATCCGTGTGGCAAAAGAAGGAGATGCAGGCAGAAACGGCGGTTCCAGCGGTGACTTATACATTGTTATGCACGTAAAGCCGCACAAAATCTTTAAACGAGAAGGTTTTAACATATATTCGGAAGTGAATGTCAGCATTCCTCAGGCTGTTATGGGGGATACAATTGTAGTTGACACTGTTCACGGACAAAAAGAACTGGTTGTGCCAGCAGGTATAGAATATGGTAAAATACTTACTATAAAAAATGCAGGTGTTCCGTATCTGGGACATCCCGATAAAAAAGGCGACCATCTTGTATTAATAAAATACAAACCGCCAAAAACTCTAAACGATGAAGAAAGAAGACTTTATAAAAAGCTTTTTGAATTATCTGAAAATAAAAAGCCAAGCGAAAAGCTTATAGATAAATTTAAAAATGCAATTCATAATTAAATATATAAGGATAGTATGATGAAGTTTAACTTAAAAAATATAGCTGTTTTAACACTTGTTTACTGTTTATCGGCTATGTGTTCCTATGCGACAAAACTTCCGCCTTATATTTTGCAGACTATAAAAAAAGATTTGCCAGAGGCAAGTATCCGTTTCGACGGACTTATAACTTTACCTGACGGCACAATATATTTACCGGTTTTACCTTCCAACCCTAAAAAGAATCCGACGGGAAAAGTTGTAACAACTTATCCGGCTAACCAAAAATTGTCACAGCTCCCCGAGGTTGTTGTTTTTGATTCAAACCTTGCTTTGTTAAAAGTTATAAAAAACAACAAAGGTCAAATCACCGTTACAGACACAAAAAACATCCCTTTTGTTGTTAAAACAGGGCTATTTCCACAGGATATGCTGGTTCCGCCGGGATTAATCATACCTGATGATATGAAAATTATGATGGGGGATCTTGTTATTAATGTTGCAGATTCCCGCATAAACGATATTTTAAAAGAAACTGCATTGGTGAATAAAACGGACGCAAAAAACGATGTAAAAATCACGCCGGTTGCGGCAATGCAGGACAAAACCCTTCTGGTTACAACACTCGACTCAAAAACAGTAAACGTTATTCCTTCAAATTCAGCGGTTCCGCAATATACCCTGAGATTGGAAAACCTGCCAAAATTCGTGCAGCCTGCGGGTGATGGTCGTTACGTACTCGTAGCTACTGCAGGTAAAACATATATAGAAATAGCGGATATTGAACAGGAGGTTATAGCTAAAAAAATAGATTTATCTTATCAGCCTGCTGAAATTATTTTAACAAAAGACAAAAAGAAAGCTTATATCTCGGTTCTTGATGATCAGGCGATATTTGTTATAGATCTGAAAAATATGGCACTGCTTGAAAAAATCAAAGTTAAAGGTTATCCCAAAAACATAGCACTCAGTGACGATGAATCAGCTATAGTTTATTCCGACAGAAATAACGGTGACATTTATACTCTTGCGCTTGATGAATCTTACCTTAACAGATACGTGTTTAACGCTTCAAATATTTCTAAACTGGCACTCAGAGGCAACAATGTTTATTTACTTTCAAGAACCCAAAACGAATTACAGGTGGTTGATAACGAACTGCAGGATTTAATCTACAGCCAGCCTCTGGCAAATAAACCTGTTGATATGTTTTTAATAAAAGACAAATTGTATATCCTCTGTGCTTCTAACGAAATAGATGTTTTTAACTTAAAAGACTTTTCCATGACCGCACAGGTAAAACTCCCCGGCGGAGGATTCTCAAAAAAACTCGTTCGGGTGCCGAACTCCAATATCCTGCTAATTACCAATGTTTTAAACAAAAACTACCACGTCTTTGATATGGATAAAAACACTGTTATCCAAACAGTTCCCGCTAATGTAACAATAAGCGACATGGAGCTTTTAAACAGAAAGGTCAAATAATATATATGGATGCTTATGCCCTGCAATTAGCCGAAAAACTAGAAGAAACACAGCACGACTTCTGGAATATTTCTCATCAAACCGCTGAATTTATAAGTATGCTTATAAAAATTTCAAAAGTTAAAAACGTACTCGAAATCGGCACCTCTAACGGCTATTCAACATTGTGGATAGCAGATGCACTAAAAGACAGCAACACAGGCGGGCATTTAACAACTATAGAGTTTTACGAAAAAAGGCAGAGCATCGCCAGAGAAAACATAGAAAACTGCAATCTGTCGGATTATGTAACCTTCAAACAGGGACGTGCACTGGAAATAATACCCGAGCTGGACTTTGTGCCGGATATGGTATTTATTGATGCCAATAAAGCCGAATACATTCAATATTTTGACCTGTTAAAAGATAAATTGCCTGCCGGTGCTATTATACTTGCGGACAACGTTGTTTCTCACGCAGCCAAGGTGGCTGATTTTCTCGAAACCATAAAAAATGATACAAGATACCAGTCACAGGTTTTAGACCTGCCTGCGGGCTTGTTGATGGCTTTAAAATTAGTTTAATTATACTGCGTCTTATTTGTAACATTCCAAAAATCAATATTTACAAGGTTTTATGCCTTATACCCCCGTGCAATTGTTAAGAAATGTTAACGAATATTCTGCTGTTTTTTATAAAAAAGTCAATTTTTATAAAAAAAAATACTTTATATAAATACAGGAACGAGGAATTTATATAGACGTATTAAGTCTATCGTTTTTAAGAGGAATTACAAGAAAGATATTAGGGGATACAAAAATGGGCGACGGATTAAGCATTGGAAAAACCTGGACAGTGACAGTACCATCTGACAGTGCAAGAACAATTAATTCTAACTTGTGGCAATACAGCGTGTTTCCATACACCACACCGCCAAGTGTTATGTATCCTTGCGACGCTCTTTCAAGCATGAATGATACGCAGTTAATGAACTTTGATTATAGCGTAGGCTCCTTTATGGACATGTCTACAAGCCTTTATGCCAACATTATGCCTATGATGAAACAATGGATGGCACAACAGGCTGAAATGTATAAAAAGATTATGGAAAATCTCCACAGCAATACAAGAATAACAAATCCAAACCCGTCTGACGATGACGATGACACATCAAAAATTGACGGCAAAAAACATGTTAAAGAAGCCAAAGTTGTTGAAACATTGCAACGTATGGCAAATAATCCTGACATTAAATCAAGATTCAATACAGAAATCACTTATACCAATAAAGAAGGTAAAGATGTTAAAGCTAAATTAATCGACAGATTGACAGCTTTATGCGAAGAATACAGAAAATCACCCGACACTGCCGAACTCAGTGAAGATAATTTCAACACAATCTGGGATATAGCAGGCAAGTTTGTTAAGACAGGTGAATTAACAACAGCAGATTACAAAGCACTTCTTGAAATAGCTAAGAATCCGGAAGGTCCGGGTGCTTACAAAAAGTCTGATGATGACGACGATGGCGACGATGAAAATGACTATGCGCAAAGAACGCCACAAAACGTTAGAGAACGTGCAAAATCTTCCAACGGTTATGAAGATACTGCTATGAAATTCTATAATGCGATGAATCATGCAGCAACAAGAACCGACGACTTAGAAGACGCTTGCGAAGAAACAAACAAAGACAATGTTTTGGAAATTATTACAGCATATAACCGAAAGAATAATTTGAAAGGCGACACTCTGACCCTTGCTGAAAAAATCTTTGATGATTGCAGCAATTGGGGCGGCGGAAATAACAATGGTTTATTCGGATGGAATATTTTCGGTGGCGACGATGCAAAACCGTTTATGCAAGTTCTTACAGATGCATTAATTGCAAGAGCACAAGAATTTGTGGACGATAAAAAAGCACCTGAAGCTACACTTAAGGAACTTCAAAATGCTATAAATAATTTATCAACTGCTTTTAAATCACAAAAAGATGCTTCTGTTGATGAAAAAGGAGAAAATAATTTGACAAAAGCATTTGACGATTTGTACAACAAATTGTATAAAGCTGAAGAAATAGCATATAAGAAATTTGATAAAGAGAAACAATTAACAACAGACGAAGTTACAGAAGGACAACAATAATCACACTTCACACACACATATATAATTTTATTCCTCGGTTTATTTATAATAGGTATGGTAGGTTTATCAAGGGCACACAAAGTGCCCTTTTGTTTTGCTTTATTTTACAGAAAATTGTCAGAATAAGGCAATACATATTTATTTTGAATTTTAGTCAAAAATAAAGCAACAGTATTATTGATAAATTATTAATTAAGCGGTTAAATAAATTTATGTATAAAAAAGTTGTTTCTAAAATTTTATTTGTTTTTATAATTTTTCTGGCTTGCCTTGCCATATACAACTATTTGACTTTACAGAATATACAGTTTTTTATTACTCCAAACTACAGCGAAGGCGAGCTTATAAACAAACAGACAACCAACCCCAAAAGGCTGTTTTTAAAATCATGGAGAATAATAAAAAGCAAATACTATGACCCTACCTTGAACGGTCAGGACTGGACCAAATGGAATAAACATTATGTTGACCAGATTAAAACGCAAGAAGACGCTTATGTTGCAATAAACTCAATGCTGGCAAGTCTTGATGACCCTTATTCAATATTTTTAAATCAGGAACAATATAAAGAACAAAACACTAACATTGATGCAAAAATTGTCGGCATTGGTGTTAATATTATGTCAATATCAGGAAAAATTCTTATCGTGAGCGTTGTTGATACTACTCCGGCGCAAAAAGCAGGAATCAAAGCAGGTGATATTATACTTAAAGTAAACGGCAAAGACGTCAGCGGTAAAACGGTGAGCGACGTTGCAGCTTTGATTCGTGGTGAAATCAACACTAAAGTGAAATTAGAGCTTTTACGTGACAAACAAAAACTCACTAAAGAAATAACCCGTGAAGAAATTAAAATAAAGAATATAAATGCCTCAGTTATTGACAAAAATATCGGCTATATTCAGATATCCAGTTTTATAAGCTCTGATATGACCAAAGAATTTATTGATGCGCTTAATAAAACACAGAATTGTCAGGGGCTGATTATTGACCTAAGGGGCAATACAGGCGGACTTATGCCAAATGCTGTTGTTATAGCCGACATGTTCCTTACACAAGGGCACATAGTAAGTATAGTTGACCGTGACAAACAAAAATCAGATATCAATGCTCAGGCAAAACCTTATGCCATAAACAAACCTCTCGTTGTACTTATTGACGAAGGCACGGCAAGTGCTTCCGAAATCTTAAGCGGTGCACTCAAAGATAACCACAAAGCCATCCTTGTCGGCAAACGAACTTACGGTAAAGGTATGATTCAGCGCATTTATCCTATGCCGAACCAAACAGGAATGAATCTGACAATCGCAAAATATCTGACTCCCAAAGGCATAGATATTAATAAAAAAGGTATTTCGCCGGATTATGAAGTAGATTATACAGCCAAAGATTTTATTGCAGACAAAGACCCTCAGCTTGATGAGGCTAAAAGAATAATTAACAGGCTGATTAATAACAATAAAAACGAGATAGCCAAAGCAGGGTAAAAAATCTGCCCTATTCAGGCAGCACTTTATCAAGAGTTTTTAAAACATCTAAATATGCTGCCGGTTTTGAAGTAGATTGCACTAAATTAAAATTTAGTGTACAAAAATGTTTCGATAATCAGTTTCAAATGCGCTAAATCTCAAATTTACCACATTTTACAAACTATAGTTTTTTCTATTTCCAAATTCTTTTTTATTTGTTCATTTCTTTCTCTTTTTTGCGACCAAAAGAGAAAGAAACGAACCATACCCTAAAGGGCATCCTGATTCGTACGGCTCGTACCTCGCCTACGACTCAAGCAAGAAAGAGAAAAGAACGCTTATCAAAAGAGATTTTAAAATTCAGAAACGAAAATTTCCGTTCACTCATAAAATATTATTTTCGGTACGGTAAATTTTCATTCTTCATTTAAAAATCTCTAATCATATTCCATCAGGGCTTCGCCCCGAACCCCGGACGGCTAACTACGTTAGCCGTGATAATGTTGTAAGTTAAATGGTTGTGGTAAATTAAAATTTAGTGCAAAAAAATATTTCGATAATCAGTTTCAGATGCGCTAAATCTTAGATTCACCACAGTCTGCAAACTTCACGCTCGGTATTACCCGACGTTTTTTATAACTTATAAATATAGCTGTAAACTTTTGAGCAGGCTATAAAATTTTAAACAGATAACGGCACATGAGCGCAGTACATAAGCATATTCCAGCCTTGAGAATATTTTATCTGGGTTGCGCTGCCCGTAGGAATAAACACTCTGTTTTGAAATTCTACAGGAAGTTCAAGAGCATTTCTTATTGCTGCTCTTATGAAGTTTGAATGTGTAACGACAATGATTCTTTTTGTCAAATTTTCTTCTATTAAAGTATTTATAACGGATTCCACACGAGCCTGAAACTCAAGCAGTGTTTCACCGCCTTCGGGGGCATAGCTCGAGGTAAACTCATGGTATTTGTCAAGCATTTCAGGATATTTTTTTTCAATTTCCGTATAACTCAAACCTTTCCAGATACCGAACTCCTGATTTTTTAAGTCAGTACGGATAATTATATCTTTGTCATACTCTTTTGCAACATATTTTGCTGTTTGAATACAGCTTAACGACTCGCCTGTGTATATTGCATCAACCTGAGGAGAACGTTTTACTATCCATTTTGCAATATTTTCTGCTTCCTCTTGACCTCTTTCATTCAAAGGCGGATGGCTTTCGATGTCGCATATTCTGTTTTCTTCGGTATATAGTGTTGCGCCGTGGGCTATAAAAGTTATTTTGCATTTTCTTTTAAATAACATGGTGGATTCTCATTTCTATTTACAGGTTTATTAATTAAAATAATCGGCATAAAAAACTTAAACTTTAATTTATTTGAACAAAATAAATTAAAAGACCGAGATTGTTAAAATCCCGGTCTTAATTTTAAATTTTGATTTGATTTATTCAAGAATCATACCGTTTGTAAGGTCTATTCTGACAGGTTTCTTGAGTTCAAGATTCAGTATATCACCTTCGTGGATAACAATTCTGTGTCCTTTGATAACTTTCAAATACAAAGTTTTCCAGAAACCTTCCAATCTATAACCGCCTACAGCATCACCGAGAAGCTGTGCTGTCTGGTTTCTGTCAGTTGTGATTGTATGTGTTTGCATGTTAACAGAACCGTTTCTTACAAACAATCTTCCACGTTTAATATCGGTGATTTTACCGTTAAGACAATCCCCTTCTACAAGCAAGAGATATTTTTCGTTTGTTACAAGATTTTTTGGAAGTTTTGAATAAAAATCATCATTTACATTAGAATCTTTGCAGGTGATTTTTTTGTTTAAAACCATAATAGGAATTTTGGTTCCTGCAGGGATAGTAGCGATGTATCCGTCGACTGTTGCCTGCGGAATTACATAGCCTTCACCCATTCTGGGACGCATAGCCTCTTTAAGTTTTTCATTCGGATTAAGTTTTGCCTGCTCGAGCATTTTTACAACGAATGCAGCAAGCTCTGCTCTTGTTGCAGGACGGTTTGCGTTTATGTAATTATCTTCGCCGGGTTCTTTAACAACCATACCGAGGATTTCTGCTTTACCTGCAGCAATAATCAGCCAATCAGGCAGCTGATCGTAATCGTCATAGCTGTTTTCTAGGATATCTTTGGCTTTCTGGTTAGAAATTGATTCTGTAGTCAAAGCGTTAACAACTGTAGAAAGGATATGACCTCTTGCAACCGTTCCACGGGGGTTGAAGTTTCCGTTAGGATAACCTTTTAACAGGTCGAACATAACAGCTCTCTGCACAACACCGTAGAACCAGTCTTTTGTGCTTACGTCGTTGAATTTAACAGGATTTGTAATAGGAGCACTAGCCTGATCAAATGCTTTTACGATAATTGAAGAAAACTCGGCTCTTGTAACCTGCTGGTCAGGACGATACAATCCGTCTGGATATCCGACAACTACATCAAAATCGGTTAATATTTGGATTTGTTTATATGCCCAGTGATTTTCGGGCAAATCTTTGTACTCTTTTGCAATAGTAGAAGCACAAGATATACCAAAAACAACAGCAAGCATAAGTGCCTTTGTTAAAAATTTCTTCATATCTTTCTCCTTATTAGAAACACTCGATAGTTTACGTATTTTAATTACTTGATTTTATCAAAGAAATAAACAGATGTCATTATATTTCACAACTTTAATTGATACAAAACTACACGAAATATTTAGTATTGCATTACAGACAAAAAACAACACAACAGCGAACAGATGCTTATTTAATTCAAAAAAACATAAACACTATTCACTCTATAAAGTTAATTATTCTCTGTTATTTGCAAGAATTTTTACTATTGAAGCAAGAGAAACAATCACGCACAAACCGCACAGCATGACAAAAAAGCTATCCAGCATTCTCAAATGGATATGAAAAATCTGCATACCGGAATACATCAACACAGCCAGGACATAGAGAAAAATTAAGTGTTCAGATTTCATTTTTTATAACCCCATATTGTGATGCAGTATTTATATAATATTAACCGTTTATCAGTTGTTTTGCAAATTTTATTGAATCTTCGGTAATTTCACCGGCAGCCAGCATGGCTATTGCTTTAATTTTATTATCTTCACTTAAATTATACACTTTTACCGCAGTTTGTCCATCCTGTGTTTTGGCGACATAAAAATGTCTGTCTGATTTTGCAGCTATTATGGGCTGATGGGTTATTGAAATAATCTGATGAGATTTTGCAAGTTCTGAAATCGTCTGCGCAACAGCCTGACAAGCATTGCCTGAAATGCCCGTATCTATCTCATCAAAAATAATCGTGTCTATATTATCTGCTTTTGCAAATATTGTTTTTATTGCAAGCATTACTCTGGAAATTTCCCCGCCTGAGGCAATTTTAGCCAGCGGTTTCGGGTCTTCCGATATATTTGTGGAAATCAAAAACTCAACGCTGTCAGCCCCGTCAGGGCAATATCCGCAAGGATTTATGCTGATTTCAAAACGGACTTTAGGCATATCCAATTTTTCAAGCTGACATGTCATGACAGTGCTCAGATGTTGAGCAAGCTGTTTTCTTGAAGCACTCAAAGCTTCTGCCTGTGTATGCATTTTTTCAAGCAGTTCTTTTTTTTGATTTTCAAGTTCGTTTATTTCATCCTGTGAAAACTCAATAGAGTTGTACTCTTTTGTGAATTTTTCATAGGAATCCATAACCTGTTCAAGGGTAGAACCGTATTTGCGTTTGAGTTTTTCAAGCACATCAATCCTTTGCGTAACCTCATCCATACGCTGTTCATCAAGTTCCATGGCTTCTGCGTAATTACGCAGATTGGAAGAAATTTCTCTTAAAGTTTCCTGAACATTTATCAAGTCGCTTTCATAGTCAACAAGACTGTTATCGGTTTCTGCAGCCTTAGAAACATTTGTTTTAACTTTGCCAAGAGCATCTAATATACATCCGTCATCGCCGTACAATGTCCAGTAGGCGGAATATGTAAGTTCTTTTAACCTTTCTGCATTAGCAAGAACGTTTAATTCTTCTTCTAATTTTTTATCTTCTTCAAGGTCTTCTATCTGTGCAGACTCGATTTCATCAATCTGAAATTTTAAAAATTCAATCTGCTGCTCGTCAAGCTGAGTTTTATTTTGCAATTCCTCAAGTTTTTTTACAACCTGTGTATATGATTTATACAAATTTCTGTACTGCTCTAATGCGGTTTTGTGAGCATCATCGCCATAACTGTCCAAAAGTTTTATATGATATTTAGGCTGGATATAAGTATAAGTCATGTGCTGGCTGTGAATATCAATAAACATTTCACGCAGAGTTTTTATTAATTCCTGTGTGACAAGTGCTCCGTTCACACGAGAGCGTGAGCCTGATTCCGTTATTTCTCTTGATAGAATAAGTTCTTTGCCGTAATCTTCTATTGCGTATTCTTCAATAATTTTTTGTGGCAAAGGTTCTTTAAGCTCTAGTGTAAGTTCTATAACAGCTTTTGTTTTGTCTGATTTAATAAGTTCTTTGCTTGCACGTGCTCCAAAGGCAAGATCTATGGCATTAATCATAATACTTTTGCCTGCGCCGGTTTCGCCTGTTATAACATTAAACCCGCTGCCAAAGTCAATTTCCAGCTCATCAATAATTATAAAATCTTTTATACGTAATGTTTTTATCATGCCTGCCGCTCCGGTGCCACTCCCCACTGCAGTTTTTCTCGCAATATTGCATAAAAATCATTGCCGTCTTTTTCAAGAATAACCAGTTTTGCCTGTGTAGTGCTCTTTTTAATAACGACGCAATCGTCAGAAGAAATATCTATAGTATCCTGACCGTCGGCGGACATTTTGAGTCTGCTGCAGGTGTTACAGCTTGTGATTTTTATCTCCTCATCTGCAGGTATAACTAACGGTCTTGCCGTAAGTGTATGCGCACAAATCGGAACGATAACTATTGCATCAAGCCCCGGTACCATAACAGGACCGCCGGCTGAAAGAGTGTATGCGGTTGAACCTGTCGGAGTTGAAATTATTATACCGTCGGCAAGATAATCACAGACAACTTTCCCGTTGATATACAAAAACAGTTTAGAGGTGCGTGAAAAAGTATCGCCTTTAATAACAATGTCATTTAAAGCAAGAACATTATCACCGTATGCTGACAGCATCATTCTGCTTTCTATTCTGTATTCTTGCTTAACAAGTTTTTTAACAGAGGCTTCTATTTCATCAATATTTGCCTGCGCAAGAAACCCGAGCCTGCCAAGGTTTATACCGAATATAGGAACATTTTTAGGTGCATAAAAACGTGCTGCTTTCAACAACGTTCCGTCGCCGCCAATTGTTATAACAAGCGACGCCAGAGTGTCATATTGTGATGACGGCGTAACAACGGAATCCAGACCGTGTGATAAAAGAATATTTTGTGTCTGTTTTGCAACGGCTAAAGATTCTTTCACGTCCTCATTATAAACAACTGATATATTTTTAAATGACAACATTTCCATAAGGTAATTATACTATAACAGCTAAAAAGTAACTAATTTTTTACACAGAAAGTCGGCAACGTACAATTTTATGCAATTAATAATTATCTCATAGCAGCTAAAACAAACTCAACTGATTTGCGTGGTCTTTTTCTTTTCTTTCACGTTCGTACTTTGAAAGCGTCAAAAGGTTTTCTTCAATACTTGCAAGAAACGGAGATATCTCAAAATTTTCCGTTTTGCCAAACAAGCGTCTTTTTAATGCCCTGCACAAAAACAGACGCTGCTTTGCCCTTGTCATACCGACATACAAAAGACGTCTTTCTTCTTCGATTTCTTCCGGTGTTTGAGCCTTGTAAAAAGGAATAATTCCGTTTTCCAAACCTACAATAAAGACATTTTTAAACTCCAGTCCTTTTGACGAATGCAAAGTCATAAGCGCAATCCTGTCCGCTCTTTCATCTAAAGTATCTGATTCCTTAAGCAGCGATACCTCGTGAATAAACTCCTTGCGCTGTGTATAAATCTTTGACAACTCCAGAAGATATTTAAAAATATAGTCCTCTATTTTGTCTTTATATTTGTCAAAATCAGCCTCAAGCCTGTTAAAAACCGGCATTGTATCATCAAGACTTTTCAATAGGTCACGCACAGGCTTTTTTGCGCACAACAAGTCATCAGAAAGTTTCACAAACGGCATACCCGAGCGGGCTAAAGCTTCTTCCAAATCATGAACTTGTGATGAGGTTCTATACAAAATAGCAAAATCGCCGAAGGAATAGCTTTCCTTTTGTCCGTCAGAACGGTCGGAATCAAAAGAGAAAAAACTATTTCCGCCAATCAGGTTTTCTATCGTACTTACCGCAAACTCTGCCTCGGCTTTATCTGTTGGTGCCGTATGGATTGTTATTTTATCAAGTTCAATTTTGTTTTGTGCTGTTATGTTAAAGCAATCTATCATCTGGTTAGAGGCATTAACAATGTATTTTGAAGAACGGTAGTTGTTTTTAAGGTTTATGATTTCTGCGTCAGGGTAATCCTGTTTAAAATTATTAAAGAATTTTGCGCTGCCGCCTCTGAAACCATAAATAGACTGATTAGGGTCGCCTATGGCAAAGATATTGCCGTCTGAGGGAACGAGGCTTTTTATCAATTTATACTGGTTCTCGTCAATATCCTGATACTCGTCAACCGATACGTATTTAAAATGCGATTGATACTGCTGTTTTATTTGAGGGTAATCTTCAAACAGCTTAACGGTTTTTGTTATTAAATCATCAAATTCTATCGCATTTTCCGGCAATTCTTTATAAAGTTCTTTTTCCTGCTCGCTTATCACATAAAAATCTTTATCCAGACCGGCTTTTTCAAAATGTTCTTTTAAAACCTCAAGTCCGAAGGAGTGAAAAGTATGTATGCTTATTTTTAAACTATCATCAGGAACAAGGCTATTAAGACGCTCTCTCATTTCCTGCGCAGCTTTGCGTGTAAAAGTTATTGCAAGGATATTTTGAGGCGAAAAAATATTATTTTTTATTACATGAGCTATACGATGTGTAAGCACGGTTGTTTTGCCTGAACCTGGTCCTGCAGTTATAAGGATTTGTTTGCTTTTACTTTCAACAGCCGCTCTCTGATACTCATCAAGAGAAGATGGGTTTATTTCTTTAGACAGCCTGGGAGTATTTTTATTTATTTCATATTCTTTTGCAGCCGCTACAGGTTTCTTTGCTGTTTTTTGAGGTGAGCTTTTTGGAATATTTATATCAAGTTTTAAATTTGCAAAACTTTTTTGTGAAATTTCATCAGGTTCAAACAATTTGATAACACCGTATTCGCCGTCATATCCGGCATGTTTTATGACTTTACCCTCTCTCAATCGTGAAAGTGCCGTAGCCAGCATCGGGGAATCCTTTTCTATTGTATCAACGGGAGCCTCCTGCAAAATAAAAAGCTCAGAGCCGAATTTTTGTATAAGTCTTTCATATTCTGCTGTTACGGATTTGCTTTGTGCACCGACCTGCAGGATTTCCGCAAGAATTTCTGCTAACGGTACAAGACTGAAAACTTTTCCGCCTGTTTCAGGTTTAAAATCCGATTTTAAATCACGGTCTGCAAGCTCCATTACCCTGTTTAAAACGCCTATTGTCAAAGGTTTGCCGCAGACAGGACAGATTCCGTTATATTTTTTTGTTTCATCAGGGGTTAAGCACACCTCGCATTTTCTGTGCCCGTCCTCGTGGTATTTGCCTTCTTCGGGGAAGAATTCAACTGTTCCGACATAGCCCTTGCCTGTTTTTAGTGCCTTCATCACGCTGAAATAATCCGGATTTGTGTCAAAGACAGTGGCTTCTCTTGCCAGTTTTGAAGGAGAATGCGCATCAGAGTTTGAAACAAGGCGGTATTTATCGAGTTTTGAAACCTTCCAGTTCATCTCAGGGTCCGATGAAAGTCCTGTTTCAACAGCAAATATATGCTCAGCCAAATCGCCGTAGCAGTCTTCTATAGAATCGAAACCGGATTTTGACCCGAGAGCGGAAAACCATGGTGTCCAGATATGAGCAGGGATAATATAGCTGCCCTCGCCTGATTCTAAAGCAACTTCAAGCAAATCACGAGAATCCAGCCCGAGTATGGGTCTTCCGTCTGACACAATATTGCCGATAGCCCCGAGTTTGCTTCTGAAATTCTGTGCAATTTCCATATCCGGTGCAAAAACTACGTGGTGGACTTTTCTTGTTTTATCCCATTTTTTGTAGATTGTAGAAATTTCAACCGA